>NZ_CP040908.1:300000-522500 GCF_013488205.1 Empedobacter falsenii
TTGAATACAACTTTTGATATTGTATTATTGGAAAAAGTGAATTAATTTTTTGAGAAGTAATAGAAGAAAAATGATAAAAAAAATAGTTGGTTTAACCTTGATGACAATTTTGTTTTTGACAAGTTGTGAAAGCAAAAAGGAAACAAAGTCAGAAGACGTTAAAAAAGAAAGGAAAGAACAAAGTATTTTGCCTTTTACGGCTGATATGGCAGAAACTTCTGTGATTTATGAAGTGAATGTTCGTCAATTTTCACCAGAAGGAACTTTTGCTGCGGTAACAAAAGAGATCTCGAATATCAAGAAATTAGGGGTTAAAATCCTTTGGATTATGCCTATTTATCCAATTGGAGAAGAAAACCGAAAAGAAGGTTTAGGTTCGTATTATTCGATCAAAGATTATAGAGGAATCAATCCAGAATTTGGAACTGCCGAAGATTTTAAGAAATTGGTCGATGAAGCGCACAAAAACGGAATCTATGTGATTTTGGATTGGGTTGCGAATCACACGGCTTGGGATCATCCTTGGGTAAAACAACATCCCGATTGGTACGAACAAGATAAGAACGGGAAAATGCATTCTCCTTACGATTGGTCGGATGTTGTGGCGTTAAATTTCGATAACAAAGAAATGCGCAAACAGATGATTGCTGATATGAAATATTGGTTAGATGATTTCAAAATTGATGGTTTCCGTTGTGATATGGCGCACGAAGTTCCGACAGATTTTTGGAATGAAGCAAAACCACAATTGGCAAATGGTCGCGAAATTTTTATGTTAGGTGAAACAGAGAAGCCTGATTTGTTAGCAAATAATGCATTCGATGCCGCTTATGGTTGGGAAATTCATCATATCATGAATGATATTGCAAAAGGTAAGAAAAACGTTTCTGCGATTGATGCGTACATGGATTCGATTCCGAAAAAATGGCAAGCCGATGATTATAAATTATTGTTCACATCAAATCATGACGAAAATTCTTGGGCTGGAACTGAATATGAAAGAATGGGTGATGCAGTCGAAACATTTGCTGCATTAACATATACTTTACCAGGAATTCCGTTGATTTATAATGGACAAGAAGAAGATTTTAATCGTCGTTTAAAATTCTTTGTTAAAGATTCTATTGATCGTAATCCAACTTCAAAAATGCGTGGCGTTTATGAAAAGTTAGGAGAACTGAAAATCACAAATGAAGCATTTAATGGAGCGAAAAAAGCGGCTTCTTACGAACGTTTGAAAACATCTGATGATAAATCTATCTTAGCGTTTAAGCGTCAAAAAAATACGACAGAAGCTTATTTTATTGCAAATTTTACGAAAACAAATAAAGAAATTACAGTTCCAATTAATGGGGTGTACAAAAATTTTATGAATAACGAAGATGTCACATTTGATGCAACAACAAAACTGAAATTAAAACCTTGGGAGTACCTGATTTTAGTTCAGAAGAAAAAATAAATTCTTAAAAGCTGGTTAAATTTTTAATCAGCTTTTTTTATGGTATAATGCTTGTTGATAAACGTTTAAAATCTAAATCATGAGAAAAATAGTTTTATCAACAGCCGCCATTTTAAGCTTAGTTTTATCTTCGTGCGAATCGAAGAACAACGTAAGTACAGAAGTAGAAACAAGTAAAACAGAAGTTGCAGAGCAGCCAATTGTTTCGGAAAACGATATTGCAAATAAGCCAGAATCATCTACATCAGCTAATTCTTATATGGTTTTGCAAGATAATGGTCAACAAAAAACGGTAAATATTGACCCGAATGAAACCGTTATTTCAGCAAATAATTTGCCTGTTAATGCACAAAATTTTGTTTCGAAAAACTTTGGTAATATGGAGTTCGTGAATGCGATAAAAGAAGTTGAACGCAATATCACAACATATAATATTCAATTGAAAGACGGAACAAAAATAGAATTTACAGATAATGGAGATTGGAAGGAGGTGAAAAATGGTCTAGGAAAAGCGATTCCGATTAAATTTTTTCCAGATAATATTCAAAAATATCTTCAAACTAAATATCCTAAAATTGATGCGAAATCAATTGAAATGGATACAAAAGATAAAGAAATAAAAGTTGAATTATTACAAAATAATGTTGATTTGAAATTTGATCTGAATGGTAATTTTATCAAAATTGATTAATCACATACATCAAAAACCTTATCAATAGATGAGGTTTTTTTTATTTCTGATTTTTAAAATTTTACAATAACCTTCACATCAACTTTTCGCAATTTTCAATATATTTATAGTAGAAAAAATCAACCAAAATGGATAAAAAATATTTGAGATCGCTAATTTTTAGACATCTCGATGGTTTGGTAACGGCTCCTGTATTGAGCGCTTTGGCTAAAAAAGGAGCTTTGCATTACATTGTCGAGCACAAAACTATACAGTTAGAAGAATTGACAAAAGAATTTCAGGCAAACGAAGGTTATCTAAATGTTGCTTTGCGTGTATTGGCTTCGCAGAATATGTTAGAATATTCGGTGGACAATGTGAAAGATAATGTCGAAATTCAAACCAATAAATATTCGGATCGCGCATTTACTAATATTGATATTTACCATGATTTAGCTGTTTTTTTGGCAGAAAATGAGGTAATCAATCAACATGATTTTTCGGATGAGTTTTGTAAAAAATGGATCAAATTATTTGATAAATATAAAACTTATTTGATGACTGCTGATGACGAAGAGTTTCTTGAAAAACCTTTGCATTATCAAATTACCAAACATATCGAAGGCGTTTTAGTTGGACCAATTATTGTGCGAATGGGAATGAGCGGTTTGTTTCATAAATACTTTATGGAAGCCTCTTTCAATCCAGATGAATTTCACAAAAATCCACAAACTTTCGAAAAAATATTGGAAAGATTAACCGAATTAGGTTGGTTTACTAAACACGAAAAAAACTATAAATTCACCGAAATAGGATTGTTTTTTGCGCGTCGTGCAACATCGTATGGTGTTACAGTTTCTTATTTACCAATGTTTGCAAAGTTGAATGATTTACTTTTCGGTTCGCCAACAAAATTGCGTGAAATTACCGATGGTGAAGATGAGCAACATGTGAATCGCGAAATGAATGTTTGGGGTAGTGGAGGAGCTCATTCCACTTATTTCAAAGTGATAGATGAGTTTATTGTTGATATTTTCAATCGTCCGATAGAAGAGCAACCGAAAGGGATTTTGGATATGGGATGTGGAAATGGAGCGCTTTTGCAACATTTGTATGATGTGATAGAACGTCAAACCTTACGCGGAAAACATCTAGACGAATACCCACTTTTCTTGGTTGGTGCAGATTATAATCAAGCAGCATTGAAAGTGACGCGTGCCAATTTAATTAAAAATGATATTTGGGCAAAAGTGATTTGGGGCGATATTGGCGATCCAGATCGTTTGGCAACGGATTTGAAAAATGATTATTCGATTGAGTTGAGTGATTTATTAAATATCCGAACATTTTTAGATCATAATCGAATTTGGGAAGATGTAAAAGATGTCAAAACAAATCGAATTAGTGCTTCTACAGGAGCTTTTTCGTTTAGAGGAAAACGATTATCAAACAATGATGTGGAACAAAACTTATTGAATCATCTTAAAAAATGGGCGCCTTACGTAGATAAATTTGGTCTGTTGTTGATCGAATTACATACGATTTCTCCAGATTTAACGGCGAAGAATTTAGGAAATACGCCTGCAACAGCGTATGATGCGACGCATGGATTCTCGGATCAATATATTGTGGAAGTAGATGTTTTTCATCGTATTTGTCAAGAAACTGGTTTGGTTCCAGATAAAACATTATTCAAAAAATATCCAAACAACGAATTGGCAACTGTTAGTATTAATCTTTTGAAACGATAATATTTAAAAAATATATTAAATCAAAAAAAAGCTCAGCAATTGCTGAGCTTTCTTGGTTAGTCTTGTATCAATAATTAGTTTAGGGTTATTTTTGCTTGACTAATCTTAAATCCATTTTCGTAAACATTGAACGTGTAAACTCCTTTTTGGAATTCCTCGTTTTCCCAATCAAACGTAATATTTTTTGTTTGTCCGTTTGTGTAATTAAAGTTGATTGCATCAGAGAAATTAACTGTATCTCCAGATCTCAATTCAATTTGTCCACCTTGTGCATTTCCATATCTTCCTAAAGTTCCATCAGGATTATAGATAGCAACATATAATTTTTTCTCTCCAGATTCTGTTCTCGAATTACGATCTACATCAAAAGAAACACGAATTTTATCAATACGTTTTGCACGTGTTTTTTCAACCTCTTTTCCGCTATTTCTTACACGAATTCCTTTGATTTGTTGATTAGAAACAGATAAAGTTGAACTTAATTCATTAATCTTTCCTTTCGAAATTGCATTGTCTTTTTGACGAATACTTTTTTCTGTTTCGTAGTTATATGTTAACTCTTTATTGTTTTCTCTTAAATTGTTGTTGTCTGTTGTTAAAGCAGAATTTTTATTATTTAATTCGTCAACACTACGTACAAGAATTGCATTTTCTTTTTGTAAACGCGCAACTTCAGATTTGTAATTTTTTACACTTCCTTCTAAATCGTTGATCATTTTACGAGCACGATTCATTTCTTCTGCAGTAGGATTGTCTTTATCTAGAATTTCTTGAATATCTTGATTCTTTAACTGAATCATATTTTCTTTATCGCCCAATAAATTGTTACGATCTTCAATACGAGCTTTATATTGTGTATAGTCGTTTAAAATCGAATCATATTGTTTACGAATTTGATCTTTTTGACCCGTTTCGTTTTTAAGGATTTGAGAATTTAAAGATTCATTTTTTTCAAGATTCCCTATTTGGTTTGCTTGATAAATATTATATCCTACACTTCCTGCTAATAAGATTCCGACTAATGCCAAAGGAACTACTAAACCGTTTTTTCCTTTGTTTGTTGGTTGATTGTTTTCTTCTAATCCTTGCATATGAATTATTATTTAAGGTTAATTGTTTTTTTATTGTTTCTAGTGTTAAGAAATTATGATGCCAAAAACTTAGGATGATGTTAAAATGAGGGTTTTTTAACAAATTTTTTCACATTTTAGACCGAAAATGAATAATCATGCAGAATTTTATTCTAAATAAATCATAAAAAAAGCTCCAGAATAATCTGAAGCTTATTTTAATTAATATGAATTGTATTTACTTTTTATCAAAAGTTCCTGTGTAAACAGAAGTCAATTTATCCAAAGAAATGTACTTTTTGAAAACCTCGTTTACTTGGTTTACATTCAATGCATCTACCTTTTTCTCTAAATTATCAAATTCATCAAACGTAATTCCGTTCAATAAATAACCATTCGATAAACCTAATAAAGTTCCGTCAGTTCCCAAAGAAGTCGTACGACCGTTTTTCCAACTTACAATATTTGTTTTCAATTCGTCCGCTGTGAAACCATCTTTCAATGCTTTTGAAACTTCTTCTTTCAATGCTTTTTCAACCGCTTCACGTTTTGTTGGATTCAAGAATGCATAATATCCCCAAGAAGAAACGTCGTTTTTAGGATCGCTTGGAATCGAAACATAAGAACCTGCGCCGTAGCTGATTCCTTCTTTTTCTCTTAATCGCATTGGAATACGAGCAGATAAAAATCCTCCACTTCCAATCATTTCATTTGCCATAACCATTGCGGCGTAATCAGCACTTTCACGATTCATTTTGAAGTTAATTGACCCAACTGCTGCTGCATTTTCTTTATCTGGAATGTTATAAAGTTTATCCTCTTTCTTCGTTGCTGTAAAAGTTGGATATGCTTTTTCGTACTTCGATTTGCTGTTCCATTTACCAAAAGTATCGTTCAATAACTTTTCAACTTTCGCTTTGTCATTTGTTCCAACAATAGAAACCACGCCATTTTGCGCACCTAAAATATTTTTATAAAAATCAACTAAATCAGCTTGTTTGATTTTCTTCAAATCATCTTTCGTTTCAGCAAAAGAAGCTGTGTAGAAAATAGAAGATTTAGGATAATTAGATGTTAAACGACTAATTTCGTTGAAGGCTAATGCTTGCGGATCGTTTGTGTTTGCATCTAAATATGTTACATATTCGTTCACAGATTTTACTAATTCAGCTTCTGGGAAAGTAGGTTCTGTAATTATTTGACGCACAATATCCATAGTTTTGTCTAATGAATTTTTGTACGTATTAATTGTTACAGATAAATTTTGTCCTCCAAATCTAAATCCAACCGAAGATTTTAAAGCATCTAATTGATCTTTGATTTGTTCTTTTGTTAGATTCTTCGTTCCAGACATTAACAATTCAGCCGTTAATTGACCAATCATTCCTTTATTTGCCAAATCTTTTTCATTCGAAACAGGTAAATTAAACGAAAGAATTACTTTTTCACCTTTAATTTCTTTATCGATGATTCCATATTTCAGACCATTGTTCAATTTTCCTTCTGCATAATGAGCTTTCAAATTTTTGATCGAAGCTTCAAATGGTTTTGCTTCTTTTTCAACTGCACGACCTTTGTAGTTTGAAACTAATTCTGTGATTTGTTTATTCGTTAATTCAGTCGGTTTTACACGAATTTCATCTTTCGTCGGAATAAAAGTTCCAACTGTTCTATTATTCGCTCTAAAATATTTTTCAGCAACACGTTTTACATCTTCTTTGGTTACTTTTTCAATATTATCACGGTACAAGAAACCTAAACGATAATCACCAGCACCAACAATTTCAGTTAAACCAATGGCATAATTAATTGTATTATTTTTCTGGTTTTCGATGTTTTTCACAATACTTGTTTTCGCACGCTGCACATCTTGATCAGTATAATTAATTGTAGCAACTTTGTCTAATTCTGCACGAATATCATTTTTCGTTTGCTCGATATTTTTCTCTTTTGGAATTTCAGTTCCAATATAGAAGAAACTCGCATCGCGAACTTCTGGACTATACGCCCAAATAGAAGCAATTTTGTGTGTGTCAACCAAAGATTTATACAAATATCCCGAAGGATCTGAAGTCAAAATATTATTTAAAACATCAATCGCTGCATAATCTTTATCGCTATATGCTGCAACGTGATACATTACACCAACCGACTGCGAATCTCCTGCACGTTTTACTTCAACAAATTTTTCACCATCTTGCGCTGGTTCAACTGTTAAAATTTCATCTAAAACACGCGTTGGTTTTGGAATCGAAGCAAAATACTGATTCACATATTCCATCGTTTTTTTCTCGTCAAATTTTCCAGCAATAATTAAAGTTGCATTATCTGGTTGATAATATTTTTCGTAGAATTTGCGCAATTGTGGTGTTTTTACACGCTCAATATCTTCTTTAGATCCAATGGTAGATTTTCCGTAATTGTGCCATAAATAGCCAGCAGAAATAACACGTTCCATTAAAACACTTGACGGGTCATTTTCACCAATTTCAAATTCATTACGCACAACCGAAAATTCTTTGTCCAAATCTTCTTGTTTAATGGTTGCATTAATCATTCGATCAGCTTCCATTTCCAAACTCCAACGTAAATTTTCATCGCTTGATGGGAAAACTTCGTAATAATTTGTACGATCATAATATGTCGTTCCATTTGCGCGTCCACCTTTGTCAGATAACATTTTCTTGATATCGCCTAAATTTTTTGTTGATTTAAACAACATATGTTCTAACAAATGCGCCATTCCTTTTTCGCCGTAACCTTCGTGTTTAGAACCAACATTGTAAACAATATTTACGACAACATTACTTTGTGATTGATCAGGAACCAATAAAACTTGTAATCCATTTGGTAGTTTGTACTCCTTAATTCCTTCTACTTGCGTCACAAAAGTTGCGCTTCCAGATTTCGTTTGAGCCATTAAGTATGGTGAATTTGCAAAGGCAAAAACCAGACATATACTCAGTAAAGTTTTTTTCATGTATTTATTTTTATAGTTATTAATTGGATGATACAATTCTATAATCTATTCGTTAGACGCAAATTGTATGGTGTAAGTTACAAATCTTTTGTTAAATTTGTGATGCAACAAACAAAAGAAATGGAAACAAAAGAGGTAAATAAAATTACTTTCGAAGAGTTTAAAAGTCAAATCATTAATGATTACAAGACGGCTTTTATGTCTCGCGAAGTAAGTCTTTTAGGGAGAAGAGAAGTACTTACTGGGAAAGCAAAATTTGGAATTTTTGGTGATGGAAAAGAATTACCACAAATTGCAATGGCAAAAGTATTCAAAAATGGAGATTTCCGTTCTGGATACTACCGCGATCAAACATTTATGTTCGCAATTGGTCAATTAACTGTTGAACAATTTTTTGCACAATTATATGCTTTAACAGATTTAGAGAAAGAACCTTCATCTGGAGGTCGTCAAATGACATCTCACTTCGGAACACGTTCTTTAAATGAAGACGGTTCTTGGAAAAAATTAACAGAACAAAAAAATTCGAGTGCTGATATTTCGCCAACAGCTGGTCAAATGCCACGTTTGTTAGGTTTAGCACAAGCTTCAAAATATTTTAGAAATGTTCCTCAATCAGACGAAGATCAACAATTTTCTGTAAACGGAAATGAAATTGCTTTCGGAACAATTGGAGATGCAAGTACTTCTGAAGGTCATTTTTGGGAAACTATAAATGCAGGTGGAGTTTTGCAAGTGCCAATGGTTGTTTCTATTTGGGACGATGGTTACGGAATTTCTGTACCAGCTAAATTTCAACGTACAAAATCGAATCTTTCTGAATTATTATCAGGTTTCGGAAGAACGGAAGAGGAAAGAGGTTACGAAATTATTACTGTAAAAGCGTGGGATTATCCTGCTTTGATTGAAGCGTATACACGTGCAGAGAGATTTGCGCGTGAGCATCACATTCCGTGTATTGTACACGTGCAAGAATGTACGCAACCGCAAGGTCACTCGACTTCTGGTTCGCACGAGCGTTACAAATCAGAGGAGCGTTTGACTTGGGAAAAAGAATTTGATGGAATCACAAAATTCCGTGAATATATTTTAGCATTTGCAGATCATTCGGAAGCAATTATTTCTGCGGAAGAGTTGGATCAATTAGAAGCTGATGTTAAAGCTGAAGTTAAAGCTTCTCAAAAACAATGTTGGGACGATTATTTGAATCCAATTTTGGATTTGAAAAATGAAGCGTTAGAATTATTGACTAAAGTTGCTTCAGAAAGTGCAAACGGAGCTTTTATCAATATTGAAATTAGTAATCTAAAATCAAAGAAAAGCCCTTTTAAACGTGATGTTTATGGAGCTGTTCGTAAAGTTATTCGTTTAACTCGTTCAGAAAATTTAACTTCTAAAACTGAATTAATTTCTTGGTTAGATGTTAAAATGAAACGCGAAGAAGAAATTTATTCGACTAAATTAGTTTCTGGTACTGCAACTCAAGTTCCACAAGTAAAACCTGAGTTTGGAGAAAATCCAGCGTTAGAAGATGGTCGTGTAATTGTTCGTGATAACTTTGATAAAATTTTCGAAAAATATCCAAAGGCATTAGTTTTTGGTGAAGATGCGGGAAATATTGGTGATGTAAACCAAGGTTTAGAAGGTCTTCAAGCAAAATATGGAATCGATCGTATTTCGGATACAGGAATTCGCGAAGCAACAATTCTTGGTCAAGGAATTGGTTTGGCTATGCGTGGTTTACGTCCAATTGCAGAAATTCAATATTTAGATTATATCCTTTATTGTTTACAAGGAATTTCTGATGATTTGGCAACTGTACTTTATCGTTCGAACGGAGGTCAAAAAGCGCCTGTGATTATCAGAACGCGTGGTCACCGTTTAGAAGGTGTTTGGCATTCAGGTTCGCCAATGGGAGGAATTTTGAATTTGGTTCGTGGCGTGAATGTTTTAGTTCCACGTGATTTAACAAAAGCCGCAGGTTTTTACAATACATTGATGCAAGCAGATGAGCCTGCAATTGTTGTAGAAAGTTTGAACGGTTATCGTTTGAAAGAGCCTGCACCAACTAATATTGGTGAATTTACAACGCCAATTGGTGAAGTAGAAATAACGAAAGAAGGAAAAGATGTAACGTTGTTAACATATGGTTCTACTTGGAGAATTGTGATGGATGCAGCGAAAGAATTGGAGCAATTAGGTATTTCTGTTGAAGTAATTGATGCTCAATCTTTATTACCTTTCGATATCAATGCAGATGTTGCAAAAAGTTTGAACAAAACGAATCGTTTAGTTATTGTTGACGAAGATGTTCCAGGAGGAGCAAGTGCATTCTTGTTACAAGAAATTATCGAGAAACAAGGTGGATATTTTACATTAGATAGTGCACCATTAACGATTACAGCGAAAGCTCACCGTCCTGCGTATGCGACTGATGGAGATTATTTCTCAAAACCTTCTGTTGATGATATTACAGAACAAGTTTATGAATTAATGCGCGAAGCAAAACCAAATGAGTTTCCTGCTTTGTACTAAATAAAATAGAAAAATTTTCTAAAAAGTCCTGTTTTTTTTTAAAACAGGACTTTTTTTTGTTATGACATTTTTTGTTCTTAAAAAATGATGTAATATTGAATATTAATAACTTAAATCAATTTACTTATGAACAAAATTTTAAACTTTACCTTTTTTATGGTGTTTTTTTCTGTGATTCATGCGCAGATTACTATTAACGAAACTTTCGAAACATCAGCTCTTCCATCAGGATGGTCATATACACCATCGAGTACAGGTTGGATAAATTCTAACGTCAGCCCATTAAATGGTAGTAGATCGCTTAGAAAATCAATTTCAGCAACTACGGTAGCTCCTAATCCAGTAGTAGAATTTATAACAAAAAATGATACCAGATCTAATGGAAAAGAAATTTCTATTTCGGTAAAAACAAGGGCTTTTAAATTTTCTGATCGTGTAATAAATGGAGAGGTACAATTCTTATATTCTGTAGATAATGGAGTGACTTGGGTAGAATTAGGAGAGGCAATCAAATATAATGAAGCATTTGATCCAAATATAGATAATTCTAATCAAGGTATTATCTCATCTCAATTTAAAATACCAAATGGAGTAGTTCCAGAAGGTTCAAATTTTAAATTTAAAGCAAAAGCATCTGTTGCTTTATTAGAGAATGGAGTCCCAAATAATTTATACATGTATTTTGATGACTTTGTGATAGCTCAATCTACGGAGACTTTACCTTCTTGTGTAACACATCTTTCGCCAACAGATAATGGCATCAATATTGGGGTAGATCAAAATTTAACATGGTCACCAGCTGAAGGAGCAGAAGGTTATCACATTTATTTGGGAGAACAAACAGGTAATTATTCTATTTTGAATGGAATTGATTTAGGGAATGTAACAGTATATAAATTAGGTAGTAATTTAAAGTCTAATACATCATATTTTCTGAAAATAATTCCTTACAATACAATAGGAAGTGCTGAAAATTGTAACGAAATAACATTCAAGACTAAAACAACACCTGTTAATGATGAAATAACAGGAGCAATTACACTAACACCATCAAATAGCTTATTCTGCGATGGAGGAGTCAGAGGAACATTTAAAAATGCATCAAAATCGATAGAAGAGTTAGGATGTAACACATCCGCTAATAATAAGGACGATGTATGGTATAAATTTGTTGCAAAATCTAAAAGACATATCATTAATTTATCTTCTACAGAAGGAAGTGTAAACGATTTATATTTTACATTATATGAAGGAGATTCAAATAAATTGATCACAAAAGATTGTATTGATGAAGAGCGAGCAATCTTAGATGATTTGATTGTAGGAAATACCTATTACATCAGATTATTTACTTATTCGAATAATCTTACAGATTCAGAATTTGATATTTGTCTTTCTACAGCGGGGTCAACTCCAGAAAATGATGAGAAATCGACAGCGATATTATTAGATAATTTTACTTTTGATAAAACTTTTGATACATCAGGATATACAAAAAGATCAAATGTAGTGATTGATGATTTAATAGGAACTTGTTCGATGTATGCTGATATTAATTTGGAAGGGATAAATTTATCAACATCAAATTATTCAGATAATGGTGTATGGTTTAAATTTAATGGAAATGGAAGTAATTTTTCTGTTCGTTCAATAACTGATCAATTTTGGGATGCAAGAATAGATGTTTATAGAACATTGACTGAACAAGAAAAACAAGCAAATCCAACTTTTTCAGATGCATTAACTTGTGTAGGAACAAAAGGAGCGCCAGTAACAGATTTTACACACACGGTCAACATAGAAAATTCTAAAAAAGAGGTTACTTACTATGTTAATATTTCTAATTTTACAAGTGCAACAAAAACTCCTACAGGAGTTGTTCAATTAATTGTTGCAACAGATCATTTAGGATTATCAGAAAATAATAAATCAGGATTAACAATTTATCCAAATCCAGTAACAGATAAAGTGTTGATAAATTCTAATACAAAAATTGATCAAGTAAGAGTTTATTCTTTACAAGGAAAAGAATTGATGAAAACATCAAAATCTGAGATTAATTTAAATCATCTGGTAAAAGGGGTTTATATTATTCAAATACAAACGATAGATGGTAAAATAACTGAACAAAAAATAATTAAAAAATAATTTTTAAAATTATAAAGCGTACGCTCTTTCATAAGAACATACGCTTTTTTTTGTATTTTTAACAATCAAAATTATAATGAAAATGAAATTTTATTCGATCATACTTTGTCTGTTGACTTCTGTTCTTTTTGGACAATTTCAGGATATAATTCCTCCAAAGAATATCAAGACGGTTCAAATTTTTAACCCGCAAACAAACGATAATACACCCATTATCAAGTTAGGTTCTAGCGAAAGATTAATTTTTCTTTTTGATGATATCAGCGCAGGTTACAAGCGTTATCAATATTCTATCGAACACAGAAATGCAGATTGGTCTGAATCGAATATTTTTCAAACCGAATTTTTAAATGGTGTTAATGCTGATTATGCGCGAACATATAAAAATTCATTCAATACGTATCAAAAATATACCAATTATCAAATTCAATTTCCGAATGAGCAAATGAATGTAAAATTGCCTGGAAATTATGTGTTGAAAGTGTATTTAGAAAATGATTCGAATCCAATTTTCACGAAACGTTTTGCGGTTTATCAACCAATTGCAGATGTTGGCGTGATGGTTTCTCGTTACAATAATCCAACGATAAAAGAATTGAATCAGCGTTTGCAAGTTCAAGTTTCGAGCGGAACACAAAATTTGACTGAAGTTCCTGACGGCGCAAAATTATTTTTGATGAAAAATAACAATTGGAACGAAGGTTATTTTGTCAATCAACCATCTTTTTCTCGCCCAAATCAGTTAACATATAATGATACCAATATTTTGTTTGACGGTGGTGCAGAATACAATTGGTTTGATAACAAAAATTTAGAAGTTCCGAGTTTAACAACAGAAAAAACATTCAGAAAAGATAGTGTTTACCATACTGTTTTGCGTGCAGATATTCCGAAGTATAATTTACCATACGATGATTATCCAGACATTAATGGAAATTTTTATATCCGAAATAACCGTTATGGAAACGAATATGCAGCAAATTCTGAAGCAGATTATTCGTGGGTTTATTTTGCCTTAGACGCTTTCGAAGATCAAAATGGATTATACGTTCCGTATGTTGTGGGAGCTTTTAATAATTGGGAAATTGACGATAATTCGAAATTAGAAAAAGACGATGCAGGATTTTGGGTAACCGAATTATTTTTGAAACAAGGTTATTACAATTATCAATATGTTGTAAAAAATACCAAAACAGGTAAAATCGATCCAAGTTATGTGAGCGGAAGTTTTTGGCAAACTGAAAATCAATATCAAGCGTTGTTTTACTATCGCCCTTGGGGACAACGATACGATGTGTTGATGGGATATGGAACTGGAAATTCGAGGAGATAAATAATTCAGTTTTTTATCAATCATGACTTTCAACACTCAACCTATAAAATTTAAGTATTCTTGGCGCGATTATCAACAGCGAGTTTTAGATGAATTAGAATTTCATTTAGAAGATGCGCATCTTAATGTTGTAGCACCGCCTGGTTCTGGAAAAACGGTTTTGGGATTGGAAGTGATGCTTCGGATTAATGAGCCTACGCTTATTTTAGCACCAACTTTAGCGATTCGTAATCAATGGAAAGATCGATTTATTGAGCTTTTTCTTGATAATAAGGAAGTCGATTGGATTTCGATGGATATTCATCAACCAAAATTTCTTACCATTTCTACTTATCAAGGATTGCATGCTTCGATGGTAAAAGACGAACAGTCTTTGATTCAATTATTAAAAGAAAATAACGTCAAAACTTTGATTGTAGACGAAGCGCATCATCTAAAAAATGAATGGTGGAAAAGTCTCAATAAAATCAAAAGTGAATTATCACCAAAGATTGTTGCGTTAACTGCTACGCCGCCTTTTGATGTTGCGAAAGAAGAATGGAATCGTTATCTCACTTTTTGTGGTCCGATTGATTGCGAAATTTCTGTTCCAGAATTGGTTAAACAAAAAGATTTGTGCCCACATCAAGATTTATTGTTGTGCTCATTTCCTACAAATTTCGAGAGTGAAATTATTTCTAAAAACCTTGAAGAAGTAGAATCTTTTTTCCAAGAAATAAAAGGAAATACAGCTTTGTATGATTTTGTTTTGACGTTAGATTTTATAAAAACGCCCGCAAGTTGTTTCGACGAAATTTATGCAGATTTTGATGCGTATGCGTGTTTTGTGATTTATCTGAAATCGTTTGATACGCCATTGGATTTTCAGCATTTGGATTTATTAGAAAACGAAACGATAGATTTTCCGCCTTTCAATTATTATTGGGCAGAATGTATGTTCAATTATTTGTTGTTTAAAGATGAAGAATTTTATTTAGAACACGAGAAATTCTTGAAACCATTTTTAACGAATTTAAAACGAATCGGAGCAATCGATCAGAAAAAAGTTACGTTACATTATAATCAAAAAGTTAAAAATTCACTGATAAATAGTGTAAAAAAGATTGATAGTATTGCAGAAATTGTAAAGTCAGAATATCAACATTTGGGCGATAAGTTGCACATGGTGATTTTGACGGATTACATTCGAAAAGAATTTTATTCGGATAATTTACAGAATGAACCAAGTAAAATAAAGTTGGGAGTTTTTCCAATTTTCGAAAAACTTCGAAATCTAAATTCAGAAATAATTCCACATCTTGCGATTATTACAGGTTCGATGGTAATCGTTTCGAAAACAATTCTTCCAAAATTAATTTATCAATTCAAAGATAGAGCAGAAGCGATTCAGTTCAAATCGGTGATGTTCGATGATAATTTTTTCGAAGTTGTTGCAGAAGATAATTCAAGAGGAAATTTGTTGGCTGTTTTAACAAAATTATTCAACGAAGGTGTTATCAAAATAATTGTCGGAACTCGCGCTTATTTGGGCGAAGGTTGGGATGCGCCGAGTATCAATAGTTTAATTTTAGCGAGTAATGTAGGTTCTTTTGTAACATCAAATCAGATGCGTGGGCGTGCGATTCGTGTGAATTCTGAAGAACCAAATAAAGTGAGTAACGTTTGGCATTTGGTTACGTTGGATTTATTTGCGCAAAATGGCGGTGGAGATTTGGATAAAATGAGACAACGATTTGAGGCTTTTGTTGGAATTTCGCAAAAGGAAAACACGATTTCGAATGGTATTTCTCGTCTGAATCTTCCTGAACAATTTACTGAGGAATCTATTGAAAATTACAATCAGCAAACGATAGAATGGAGTAAAAATGATGTTCAAATTAGAGATTCTTGGACAAATTCTATTGCCGAAGGAACAAAAATTGATAATGAATTAAAGTATTTTTATGATGGAGAAAAAGAATATGATTTCTCAAAACATTTGTATTATTCGAAGTCGATAAAAAGTTTAACAACAAGTTTACTTCTTTCATTCATCTCTTTTATCGTTTTCTTTTTCGAAGAAAGTATTCGAACACTTTTATTTTCGATGTCGAAAAAAAGCTTTCTTTCAACCATAATTTTTCTCTCAACGGTCGGAATTGTGTATTTCGGAGTTAATTTTTACAAAAACATCAAACTTTATATTCAATATAGAGATATCACCAAAGATTTTCAGAAAATAGCTGTTGCGTTATTCAATACTTTGCAACATTTTAATTTATTGTCTAATGAATTGCGAGAAACAAATATTTTGACAACTGTAGATAAATCGGGAAATATTTCGTGTAGTTTATTGTCGGCAACAACTTATGATAAGGCGACTTTTTTACATTCGCTCGAAAATATTTTAAATCCAATTGATAATCCACGTTATTTTATCGAACGAAAAAGTGTGCTGATGAAGCTTTTCAAACAAAGAGATTATCATTCGGTTCCCGAAATTATTGGTCAACACAAGAAAAAGGCTGAATATTTTCATCAACAATGGTTGCAACTTGTAGGCGATGCAGAATTGCATTACACAAGAAGTTATTATGGACGAAAAAAGTTGATCAAAGCAAAAATAAAATCGTTAAGTTTTCAATTAAAGCAACCAATTGAACATATCAAAAAGTGGAAATAATCTAACTTCTCAAAATCTTTTCCATCGTTTTTCCTTTGGCTAATTCATCGATTAATTTGTCTAAATATCGAATTTTTTGCATCAATGGATTTTCAATTTCTTCCACACGATAGCCGCAAATTACACCTTTTATTTTAGCCGCATTTGGATTAAACTTTGGTGCATTTTCAAAAAAATCCTGAAAATTAGTTTTATTCGTTAAAATTTTTTCCAAATCTTTTTCAGTATAACCTGTCAACCAAAAAATAATTTCGTCAACTTCCGTTTTTGTTCGGTTTTTCTTTTCTGCTTTCGTGATATAATGTGGATAAACGCTCGCAAAAGACATTTCGATTACACGCTGAAAATTTTTATCATTCATTTTTTAAGAATATTATAGAGGATAAATTTCGACAATTAATTTGATAAAATCTCACTATTTTCATCGATTGTGATTTATAGATTTTGAGTTAAATTTGAGTATGAAATTTTTATTTAGATTTTTAACACTGTTTACGATAATTAGTTTGGTTGGATGTACTTCTGAAACCAAAAAATCACCAATTGATTTTTATTATTGGCGAAGTAATTATTCGGTGAATGAAACAGAGAAAAAAGCGGTTGATTCACTAAAAGTGGAAAATATTTATGTTCGTTTTTTTGATGTGGATAAAAAGTTGAATAAAATTTCTCCAGTTGGAATTATTCAGAATTTTGATGCAACGAAGCTCAATGTCAATTATATTCCGACGGTTTTTATTACCAATCAAACTTTTCTGAATACATCAAAAGATCAAGTCAAAATTTTAGCAAAAGATGTGTATAATTTTTTGAGTGAAACGGCTGAAAGAGGAAATCTAAAAAGTTTCAATGAAATTCAGATAGATTGTGATTGGACGAAATCTACGCGTGAGAATTATTTTATGTTTTTGTCGGAATTGAAACATATTTCGGGAAAAAAACTTTCGGCAACTTTGCGTTTGCATCAAGTCAAATTTAAAGACAAAGAAGGAGTTCCGCCTTTGGATAAAATGGTTTTGATGTGTTATGCAACCGAAAATCCAACTGATCAATCTGAAAATAATTCGATTTTAGATTTGAAAATAGCAAAAGATTATTTAAAAAACTTGAACGATTATCCAATCAAATTAGATGTTGCTTTGCCAATTTATTCGTGGGCAATTTTGACAAATCATCAAGGAAAAATAAAATTAATCAATTCTTTTTCGGAGCAAGATTTGATAGGAAAACCTGTAAAGAAAATCAGAAATGGATTTTATGAAGTGGAAGATGATTTTTTTGTACGAAATTTTTATGTGAGCAAAGGTTTTACAATAAAAGTTGAAATGATTTCTCCCGAATTATTAGTTGAAGCAAAATCATTTATCGATACAAAATTATCTTACAATTATCGATTGATTTATTATCATTTAGACTCAAAATTTTTGAAAACAATACCAACACAATTATGAAAAAAATAGTACTTACTTTATGCTTAACTTTTGGTTTAACCAAAGCATTTGCTTGTGCAGATGGAGGCGGAGAAGATTATTATTACTACAATCTTTTTTCGCAAACATTAAGCGAAGCTCCGCAATATCAACCATTTTTGATGACGTTGGATAATCCATATTATACGATGGATGCAAATCAAAAGAATGAGAATATTTTGGATTGGCAAAAAACGTTAGGAATTAGCTATCAGCAAGCATTTGAGTTAGTTTTTAAAGCATCGAAACAAGAAATTGATTTGATGGTAAAGAATGGAAAATCGTCCAATACGAACTATAATTTTGCGACAACAGATTGGGTAAAAAAGAATAAGCAAAGTTTACTTTACTTGTCGTATGCCAAGTATTTAGAGCCTTATATGGCTTTTTATTATATCGATAATGGTGAATGGTCGTATGTAGATCGTCCAGAAAAAAATGTCAATAATCTAAATTATAAGAAAGTTCTTGATGTTCTAAAGAAAAGTTGGAATGCAGAAACGGACAAAGAATTAAAAGTTCGTTATGGTTATCAATTGGTGCGTTTTGCGCATTATTTCCACGAATATAAAGACGCTATCAATTATTTTAATATGTATGTGGCGTCGCAAGGACTCAAAAATTCGATGTATTATTATGCGTTAGATCAAAAAGGTGGAGCGGAGCGTGCACTTGGAAATTATATTCAAGCGAATTATGACTTTTTCGAAGTTTTTTCTCATTCGAATGATCGAAAAATGAGTGCTTATCAATCGATGCGCGTGACAGAAGATTTGAATTATGAGAAAATGTTAGCCAATGCCAAAACGATTCAAGAAAAAAATGATTTGTATTTATTGATTGGTTACAATGATTTTTCGAATCCGTTAGCTCCTGCCAAAAAAATTATTGCGAATGATGTAAATGCTCCACAAGCGAGAATCTTATTTGCACGTTCTATTAATTTAATTGAACGCGAATATTTGCAACAAAATCCTGAAGATTATTATTGGAATTCTTCTCAAGAACGAAAAAAATATACAGATTTATATTTGCCTGTAAAAACAAATGGCAATTATTACAGTAACCCCGAAGATTCAAAAGATGAAGTTCAGATCAATGAATTGATTGCTCTGGCAAAATCACAAGTGATAAAAGCTGACGACAAAGAATATTGGAATTTATCGGTGGCATATTTGAATTTATTGAACAAAAATTTTGCGGAAACAAAGGATTATTTAGCAAAAGTAAATTCAACTTCGAAAGAATTTCAACAACAGAAAAAAGTGATTGAAATTTTATTAGAAATTTTCGAACAAAAGAAAATTACAGATAGTTTTGAGAATCAATTGATGCAAAAATATGCGTCGATTTTGAATTATGAATATCCAAAATTACCAGAAGATGTCTATGGTTATTCGGATGAAGATGATCAAAAAATGAACTTGAAAAATGTGATTTTAGATGTTTTAGCAAATCGATATTTTTTGCAAGGTGACAAAGGAAAAGCATTTTTGATTCATAATGAAATTACACAATTAGGTTCAAATCCAGATTGGACGATTATCAATGATTTAGATAAATTGGATAAAAAATCGAATAAAACAGCTTTCGAAAAATATTTGATTAATGCAAAAGTAAAATCGAGTTCATGGGATTGGAGAACAGAAAAATCAAAAGAAATTCAGTTTAAATTATCAGATTATTTAGCCGATTTCAAAGGAACATTGTATTTAGGCGAAATGAAATTTGATTTGGCGAAAAAAGAATTTGAGAAGATTGATCAAAAATATCACACGTCAGAAAGTGCTTATTTTGTTTATGATTACGATTATACAACAGAAAAAGAAAGCAAAACTTGGGTAGAAAATCAGTTTGATGGTTATCATAATATTCCGAATAAAATCTTTGGATATAATAAGATTGAATGTTTCAATTGTGACGAAAATCAAGTGATCGCAACACCATATTTGAATGAATTCAAATTTATCAAACCAAAAATGTCAAAATTAGAATTGACAAATGCGATGATTGAATTGAATAAAATAGCAAAGAAGAATACCGAAGAAGCTGCAAAAGCGAATTATTTGTTGGGGAATTTCTTTTACAATACGACGACTTTAGGCTATTATCGTTATTTGTTGACATTTGATCGAAACAATGATAATGGACCAAAATTTAATAATTATGGTGATCAATATGAAGCGACAAGCAACTTCTTTTACAAAAGTTTCGGTTGGGGTGGAAACTACGTAGATAATTTTACGCCGTCAGAAAATTATTTGAAAAAAGCTTTTGATTCGACAAAAGACAAAGAAATGAAAGCGCAAATTTTGTTTGCATTGTCTAAGAATGAACAAGGAAGATTTTATAATGCAAAAGACCCTGTGTTGAAACGTTTGTACGAAAATCAATATGATAACGAAGATAAAATTTTAGGGTTTAAAGTGGCAAATTATCGTTCTAATTTTAAAAATTTGAAACAATATTCGGACACGAAAACATATCAAGAAATAAAATCAAATTGTAAATATTTCGATTATTACACAAATAACTTTTAATAATTAAAACGCTTCTAATTTTAGGAGCGTTTTTTGTGATGTTTTTTTTGACTAAAATAGATTATTATGAAATGTTTTGTAACTCAAAAACCAATTAATCGATACGAAGCTGTAAAAGGAAAAGAAATTCAGCAAGAGATTTTTAAATTGATTGAGCAAGATTATCCTACAATTACCGAAGAAGATTATGTTTCGATAAAAGTATTGAACAAATACCGTCGTCAATTTTTTGCAAATTTGATTTCGCAAGAAAAAGGTGAAATGGAAAAATTGGATCAAGATGTAGTGGAAGCGATTCGTGATAATTCTATTCTTTCCGAGAATATAAAAGAAAATTCATCAAAGCCATTGACAACAGGCGATAGAATCGCAGATAAAGTAGCATCTTTTGGTGGAAGTTGGACATTTATTATTTCTTTTTTTATTTTCTTATTGGCTTGGATGTTTCTTAATTTCTGGATGTTGCACAACAAAGGTTTTGATCCCTATCCATTTATTTTACTCAATTTGATTTTGTCTTGTTTAGCAGCAATACAAGCTCCAATTATTATGATGAGTCAAAATCGTCAAGAAGATAAAGACCGTGATAGAGCCGAACATGATTATAAAATTAATTTGAAAGCCGAACTGGAAATAAAATTATTAAGCGAAAAAATAGATCATTTATTGGTTCATCAGAATAAGAAATTATTAGAAATACAGGAAATGCAGATTCAATATTTAGAAAATATCGAAAATCAAATTCTTCATACAAAAGATAAAAAAGAAAATAAAAAGGAAGAATAATGGATGATTTTATGTTTAAAGTGATAAAAGACTTAATTATCTGAACTGAAACATTTCCATTTATTTTTCTTAAATTTGAACTTTGAAAAGTATAAACAAACAAAATAATCAAAATGTCAAAATCATTTGCTCAAATTCCTCACGCTGTTAACGAAGAGGTGAAATCATATGCTCCTGGTACGCCAGAGCGTGCGCAATTATTAGACGCATACAAAAAAATGTTTAACGAGGTAACAGAAGTTCCTCAATACATTGGTTCTGAAGAAATTTTTTCAGGAAATAAAAAAGAAATTCGTCCTCCACATGATCACCAAAAAGTTGTTGGTTATTTCCACGAAGGAACACAAGATGATGTAAAAAAAGCGATTAACACAGCTTTGGCAGCGAAAGAAGCTTGGGTTGCAATGCCTTGGGAAGATAGAGCGGCAATTTTTTTAAAAGTTGCAGATTTGATTGCTGGTCCTTACCGTGCAAAAATGAATGCTGCAACAATGATTGGTCAATCTAAAAATGCAATGCAAGCAGAAATTGATTCAGCTTGTGAGTTGATTGACTTTTTACGTTTTAACGTACAATACATGACAGAAATTTATGCAGATCAACCAATTTCTTCTCCAGGAATTTGGAATCGTGTAGATTATCGTCCATTAGAAGGATTTACTTTCGCAATTACTCCATTCAACTTTACTGCAATCGCTGGTAATTTACCATCTTGTATGGCTTTGATGGGGAATGTTGTAGTTTGGAAACCTTCTGATAAACAAACTTTAGCTGCTAAAGTAACAATGGAAGTGTTCAAAAAAGCTGGTTTACCAGATGGTGTAATCAACATGATCTTAACTGATGGAGCAGAAACCGCAAAAACAGTTTTAGAACACAAAGATTTCGCAGGTTTACACTTCACAGGTTCTACAAAAGTTTTCAATACTTTATGGAAACAAATTGGAGATAACATCAATAATTACAGAACTTATCCACGTATCGTAGGAGAAACAGGAGGAAAAGATTTCGTAATGGTTCACAAATCAGCTTGTCCAACAGAAGTTGCTGTAGGTTTAGTTCGTGGAGCGTTTGAATACCAAGGACAAAAATGTTCTGCTGCTTCTCGTGCTTATATTCCATCTAACTTATGGAGCGAAGTTGAGAAACAAATGAAAGAAATGTTAGCAACTGTTACATTAGGATCTCCAGAGGATTTCTCTAATTTCATGACAGCGGTTATCGATAAAAACTCTTTCGAAAAATCTAAAGCATATATCGATCGTGCACAAGCATCTTCTGAAGCTGAAGTTGTAATAGGTGGTACTTATGATGATTCAGTTGGATATTTTGTTCAACCAACAGTTATCAAAGCAACGAACCCTAAATATGAATCAATGGTAGAAGAAATCTTCGGGCCTGTATTATCAGTTTATGTTTATGATGAAAATGAATTTGAAGCAACTTTAAAATTAGTTGACGAAACTTCTGCTTACGCATTAACAGGATCAATCTTCGCGAAAGATCGTGCAGCTGTAGAATTAGCTGCTAAAGCATTGAAAAATGCTTGTGGAAATTTCTACATCAACGATAAACCAACAGGTGCAGTTGTAGGACAACAACCATTTGGTGGAGCACGTGCTTCTGGTACAAATGATAAAGCAGGTTCTGCAATGAACTTGTTACGTTGGACTTCTGTTCAAACAATCAAAGAAACATTTGTTCCTGCAAAAGATTACAAATACCCATTCTTAGAAAAATAATATTTTCGAGATATAAAATTAGAATAAGCCTTACATTTGTAGGGCTTATTTTTTTGGTATGAATGATAATTCGGAAAAAGCAATCAAAGCTTCAATTTTTAGTATTGTAGGAAACGCTTCTTTGGCTGGAATTAAGTTTTTGGCTGGTTATTTTGGGAATTCTTACGCACTTATTGCAGATGCAATCGAGTCTTCGGCAGATGTTTTTTCTTCTATATTTGTTTTCTTTGGACTAAAGTATTCTGCAAAACCTGCAGATGAAAATCATCCTTACGGGCACGGAAAAGCAGAAGCGTTAATCACATTTTTAGTGGTTACTTTCCTTATTGTTTCTGCGATTATCATTGCAAAAGAAAGTATTAACAATATTATTACACCACATCATCAGCCCAAACCATTTACCTTATTAGTTCTTGGAGGAATTATTTTATTCAAAGAATTATCGTTTCAGTATGTAATGCGAAAAAGTGTTGAAACCAATAGTTCTTCTCTAAAAGCAGATGCTTGGCATCATCGTTCGGACGCAATTACATCGTTAATGGCGTTTATCGGAATTTCGATTTCATTGGTAATGGGACCAGGTTGGGAGGCAGCAGATGATGTTGCAGCACTTTTTGCATCAAGTTTTATTTTATATAATGCGTACAAAATCCTTCGACCTGCGTTGGGAGAAATTATGGATGAACAATTGTACGAAAATGAAATTGAACAAATCAGAGAAATCGCTTCGCATGTTCCTGGTGTTATGGCGACTGAAAAATGTAATGTGCGTAAGAACGGAATGAATTATTATGTGGATTTACATGCAATAGTCGATGGAACGATTTCGGTAGTGGAAGGACATAAAATTAGTCATGATCTGAAAGATGCTGTACAAGCCAAAATGCCACAAGTAAAAGACGTTTTAGTGCATATAGAACCTACGTTTGTTTCGGTTCGAGAATATTTTCGAACAAATCACATTGAAGATAAAAGAGTGGAGGAGTAAAAATAAATCAATTTAAATAAAAAAAGAGAAGCAATTGCTTCTCTTTTTGATCTTTTAGTTGGTTAATAAAAAATCATAATATATATAAAAGGTCGATTTTAGAATAATTTGAAACCAATACCAGTACTGATTAACCAAGGATTAAGATCTACATCTGCTGGTACATAAACTTGTTTGTCTAAAGCTGCACCAACTGTAACGTCTGTGTTTAAGTATAATTTTTTAACATCTACGTTCCAGTATAATTTATCATTGATTTTGTAATCAAATCCTAATTGAAATCCGAAACCTACATTGTTTTTGTAATCTACACTAGTTACGGCTGCGTTTCTCCCTTTTCCTTGCCCTTGATCATAGAAGATTGTATAATTAATTCCAGCACCAACATAAGGTTTTAGGTTTTTGGTTGGATACAAATGATATTGTACATTAAGAGTTGGAGGTAACAGCATTACTCGTCCCAAATCTAAATTTCCTAATGCAGTATTTACCGCTACAACTTCGTGTTTAGATGTTCCTAAGATTAATTCGGCCGCGATATTTTTTGTAATATAATAGGTAAAGTCAATTTCTGGAATAAGATTGTTTGTAACCGCTACATTTCCACCTATTGCTTCTATTTTAGCATCTTCCATAGGAACTACACCTGTTGCTCTTACGCGCATATGCAATTCACCTGCTTCTTGTCCAAATGAGATTGCTGATGTAAGGATTGCTCCTAATATTAATAGTCCTTTTTTCATAATGTTTATTTTATTTCTGGAACAAAATTCGGATTAATTTATCCGAATTAAAATGTCAAATATCATTTCCGAAAATGACTTTAAACATTTGTTTTTTTTTAGGATATTATTAACTTAAACACGCTGATAGTCAATTATTTTTAATGAGTAAAAATAATCGTAAAAGAAAAACTTTTCACTTAATAGAAATTTATTACTTTTGGAGGAAAGTCATAAAAAAACAAAAAAACTCAAAAAAATGGATTTCTTAGAAAATGAAAATTTATCATTAATCGCGCAATCGGCAAGAGATTTTGCAAAACAATACATTCAGCCGAATATAATGGAGTGGGATGAAGCTCAAACTTTTCCAGTTGAAGTTTTCAAAGAACTTGGAAAAATGGGATTCATGGGAATCGTTGTCCCAGAAGAATATGGTGGAAGTGGTTTGTCATATGATGAATATGTATCAATTGTAGACGAAATTTCGCAAGTTGATCCTTCTATTGGTTTGTCTGTAGCGGCACATAATTCACTTTGTACAAATCATATTTTAGAATTTGGTTCAGAAGAACAAAAACAACGTTGGTTACCAAAATTAGCAACAGCAGAATGGATTGGTGCTTGGGGATTGACAGAGCATAATACAGGATCTGATGCGGGAGGAATGTCTACAACAGCTGTAAAAGATGGTGATGAATGGGTAATTAACGGAGCAAAAAACTTTATTACACATGCAATTTCTGGTGATGTTGCGGTTGTGATGACAAGAACAGGAGAGAAGGGAGCAAAAAATAACGCGACGGCTTTTGTAATAGAAAAGGGAACGCCAGGTTTTACATCGGGTAAAAAAGAAAATAAATTAGGAATGCGTGCTTCGGAAACAGCAGAGCTAATCTTTGATAATGTACGTGTTTCGGATGCAAATCGTTTAGGAAATGTTGGTGATGGTTTCAAACAAGCGCTTAAGGTTTTAGATGGTGGTCGTATCTCGATTGCTGCTTTATCTTTAGGAATCGCGAAAGGAGCGTACAAAGCAGCGTTGAAATATGCACAGGAGCGTCATCAGTTTGGAACTGCAATTGCAAATTTCCAAGCAATTAACTTCAAATTGGCTGAAATGATTACAGAAATCGAAGCTTCAGAATTATTAATTCGTAAAGCATCTTATTTAAAAAATCATAAAAAACCAATGACGACAGAAGGTGCAATGGCAAAATATTACGCATCGGAAGCGTGTGTTAAAATCTCGAACGAAGCAGTTCAAATATTTGGTGGATACGGATATACAAAAGATTTCCCAGTAGAGAAATTCTATCGAGATTCTAAGTTGTGTACAATCGGTGAAGGGACAACGGAGATCCAAAAATTAGTGATTGGAAGAAATATTTTGAAAGATTAATACAAAACGATTTGTTTAATTACTAAAGAGTTGTATATTTGCCATCTCAAAAAGAAATAGATAAAATTATGTTGATTATACCAGTAAAAGACGGAGAGTCAATCGAAAGAGCTCTAAAAAAATACAAAAGAAAATTTGATAAAACAGGTGTTGTACGTCAGTTAAGAGCACGTCAACAATTTACAAAACCTTCTGTTACAAATAGAATTAAGATGAGTAGAGCAATCTACAAACAAGCCTTAATCGAAAAGGAGGAAGCATAAATTGCCGTTTTAAACGATATAAAGAAATTAATTTCTGTTGACCTATTTATTAAAGTTGTAACTTTGATGAATAGGTTTTTTTATGGAATTTATTCAACTATTCTTAGATTATTTAGCGCTCGAGAAAAACTATTCTACGCTAACAATTACTAGCTACAAAAGAGATTTGGACGATTTTGTTGAGTTCTATCAACAAGAAGAAAATTCGTCAGAAATACAACTTGCAACAAAAAATCATATTCGTGCATTTGTGATGCATTTATCAGAATTAGAAAAGTCTGAGAAAACAGTTAATCGCAAATTAAGCGCTTTACGAACGTTTTATAAATATTTGGTCAAAGAAAATCATCTTTCCATTAATCCAATCGAGCAAATTCATTCACTTAAACAAAATAAACAAGTTTTAGTACCTTTTACAGAAGCAGAATTGAATGATTTGTTGAATAATGATGAATTTTTCCCTGACACATTCGAAGGTTTACGTGATCGATTAATGATTGATGTAATGTATCAAACAGGAATTCGACGTGCCGAATTAATTGGTTTGAAAGAAAATGATATCGATCCGAATACACTTTCTATAAAAGTTCTTGGAAAAAGAAATAAAGAACGCATAATTCCTATTTCTACCTTTCTGTTAGAGGATTTGGCGAATTATAACACTAGAAAACATAACGAAATTACTTTACAATGTACGAATGTTTTTGTAACAGAAAAAGGAAAACCTTTGTACGATAATCTTGTTTATTCGAAAGTAAAATACTATCTTAGTCTTATAAGTGTAAAACATAAAAAAAGTCCTCATATGTTGAGGCATTCATTTGCGACTCATATGTTAGATTCAGGAGCAGATCTGAATGCAGTAAAAGATATTTTAGGGCATTCAAGTTTGTCATCGACTCAAATTTATACACATGGGAGTATAGAAAATTTAAAAAAAGTGTTTAACAAAGCTCACCCGCGTGAGAACAAAAAAGAGTAATTATGACAATTAACTTTCAAGCAGTAAACTTCAATACTAAACCAGGTTTAGAGGAGTATTTAGAGAAAAAATTAGAAAAATTAGAAACTTTGTCAGACAAAATCATTGCAGCGAATGTTTCTTTTAAATTAGAGAATACTGCAGAAAAAAATAACAAGACAGTTGATATTAAGTTAGAAGTACCAGGAGATGATATTGTTGTAAGTAAAACAGGACAATCTTTTGAAGAATGTATTGATTTAGCGGTAGATACATTAAAAAAATTAATTATCAGAAAAAAAGAAAAAATTAGCGAAAGATAAAAAATAGGGAATTGACTAAAAAAAGAACCTAAAAATTTGGTTAATTCAAAAAACAACGTAAATTTGCAGTCCGTTAAACAAACATATTTAACGGACTGTTCTTTTAAATAACGCTTTTAAAAACAAAAATGCCGATGTAGCTCAGCTGGCTAGAGCAGCTGATTTGTAATCAGCAGGTCGTGGGTTCGAGTCCCTCTATCGGCTCAAGGTTTTTAGAAGAACAAAAAAATAAGGCGGGGAGATACTCAAGCGGCCAACGAGGACGGACTGTAAATCCGTTGGGTAACCTTCGCAGGTTCGAATCCTGCTCTCCCCACAAACTTAATTTTTAAAATTTTTTGTGGTTTAGGATTTAATCTTTAAATTTGCAAAGCTTTTTAGAAGTGAATGCGGGAATAGCTCAATTGGTAGAGCGTCAGCCTTCCAAGCTGAATGTTGCGGGTTCGAGTCCCGTTTCCCGCTCAAATTCTGGTTCGTCCAGTATAGTTAATCTTTTAAGTAGTTGTTGAAACTCATTTAAACCAAGGTTAACGCGAGTCAAAAATTAATATCTTTATATAAATCAAAAAGTGTACTTTTACACTTGAAAATAATTTAAAGTTATTTTTTTAATTTAAGTATAACAATAGAAATTAATAAAAAGTAAAATGGCAAAGGAAACTTTCAACCGTAATAAGCCGCACTTAAATATTGGTACTATTGGTCACGTTGACCACGGTAAAACAACTTTGACTGCAGCGATTACTAAAGTATTAGCTGATGCTGGTTATTCAGAAGCAAAAGCTTTCGATCAAATCGATAATGCTCCAGAAGAAAAAGAGCGTGGTATTACAATTAATACATCTCACGTAGAGTATGAAACTGCTAACCGTCACTACGCACACGTTGACTGTCCAGGTCACGCGGATTACGTAAAAAACATGGTTACAGGAGCTGCTCAAATGGATGGTGGTATCTTAGTAGTAGCTGCTACTGATGGTCCAATGCCTCAAACTCGTGAGCACATCTTATTATGTCGCCAAGTAAACGTTCCTCGTATCGTTGTTTTCTTAAACAAAGTTGATATGGTTGACGATGCTGAGTTATTAGAGTTAGTAGAAATGGAAGTAAGAGATTTATTATCTTCTTACGAATATGACGGAGATAACACTCCAGTTATCCAAGGATCTGCTTTAGGTGCATTAAACGGTGAGCCTCAATGGGTTGAAACTGTATTAAACTTAATGAACAATGTTGATGAGTGGATTGAGCAACCAGTTCGTGATCAAGATAAACCATTCTTAATGCCAGTAGAGGATGTATTCTCTATTACAGGTCGTGGTACTGTTGCTACAGGACGTATCGAGGCTGGTGTAATTAACTCTGGGGATCCAGTTGACATCGTTGGTATGGGAGAAGAAAAATTAACTTCTACTGTAACAGGTGTTGAAATGTTCCGTAAAATCTTAGATAGAGGTGAAGCTGGTGATAACGTAGGTTTATTATTACGTGGTGTTGATAAAACTGACATCCGTCGTGGTATGGTTATCGCAAAACAAGGATCTGTTAAACCACACAAAAAATTCAAAGCTGAGGTTTATATCTTAACTAAAGAAGAAGGTGGTCGTCACACTCCATTCCATAACCGTTACCGTCCACAGTTCTACGTACGTACAACTGACGTAACAGGGGAAATCAACTTACCAGAAGGAGTTGAGATGGTTTTACCAGGAGATAACTTAACTATTACAGTTGAATTATTACAACCAATCGCATTAAACGAAGGTTTACGTTTCGCAATCCGCGAAGGTGGACGTACAGTAGGTGCTGGTCAGGTAACTGAAATTTTAGACTAATTAGTCAAAATATAATATAGAAGATGTGGTAATCTTCAATGATTACCACTCTTTTTATTCTACGGGCATAGTTCAATGGTAGAATAGCGGTCTCCAAAACCGTTGATCAGGGTTCGAATCCTTGTGCCCGTGCTAAATGAAAACGATATGAAAGTCGTACAATATTTTAAAGATTCCTTTGTAGAATTTAAAGATCATGTAACATGGCCATCATTCTCAGATCTACAAAGAGACACAATTATTGTTGCAATAGCTACAGTTTTGTTAGCTATATTTTTATATGCGGTAGATACATTATTCACACAAGTGCTTAACTTTATCTACGGCGCTTTTTAGTTTGTAAAATATCCCGTTTAGTAATTAGAATCATGAGTGAAAAGAAATGGTATGTAATCAAGACTGTAGCTGGACAAGAGCTAAAAGTTAAGGATTATATTGAAAGAGAAATTCAGTACCAAAATTTGAATGATTATGTAGGACAAATTGTTGTTCCTATGGAAAAAGTGATTCAAATCCGTAACGGTAAAAAATATCAAAAGGAAAAAGTACACTTTCCTGGTTACATCATGATAGAAGCTGAACTTGTAGGGGAAATTCCTCACATGGTAAAGAATACATCGGGTGTAATTAGCTTTTTGAGTGCAACGAAAGGAGGTGATCCTGTACCAATGAGACAATCGGAAGTTAACCGAATGTTAGGTAAAGTTGACGAATTAGCAGAAAACATCGATACAAATTTAGGAATATCTTACATCGTAGGAGAAACGGTAAAAGTAATCGACGGACCATTCAATGGCTTCAACGGAACAGTTGAGAAAATCATTGAAGATAAACGTAAACTTGAAGTGATGGTTTTAATCTTCGGACGTAAAACACCACTAGAGTTAAGTTTTAACCAAGTTGAAAAGATTGCATAATCAAAATCTATCAACAAATTAAAAGTAGAAATTTAGGCTGCTTCCACATAACGCTTAATTTTAAGAATTAAAAAAATGGCAAAAAAAATTGAAAAAGTTGTAAAACTTCAAGTTAAAGGAGGACAAGCAAATCCTTCGCCACCAGTAGGGCCAGCTTTAGGTGCTGCAGGTGTTAACATCATGGAGTTTTGTAAACAATTTAATGGACGTACACAAGAAAAACAAGGTGCAGTGTTACCAGTTGTTATTACTGTGTATCAAGACAAATCATTCGATTTCGTAATTAAAACTCCACCAGCTGCTATTCAGTTAATGGAAGCTGCGAAATTGAAAAAAGCATCAGGTGTACCAAACCGTCAAAAAGTTGGTACTGTTACTTGGGATCAAGTTAGAGCTATTGCTGAAGACAAATTAGCGGACATGAACTGTTTTACTGTTGAATCTGCTATGAAAATGGTTGCTGGAACTGCACGTTCTATGGGTATAACTGTAAAAGGTGGGCAAGCTCCAGAATAATTAAAACATTTTAGGAAATGGCAAAGTTAACAAAAAGACAAAAAGAGGTATTAGCTAAAGTAGAAAAAAACAAACTTTACTCTATTGATGAAGCATCATCATTGGTAAAGGAAGTTAACTACGCTAAGTTTGATGCTTCTGTAGATATAGCAGTTCGTTTAGGTGTAGATCCTAAGAAAGCTAACCAAATGGTTCGTGGTGTAGTTTCATTACCACACGGAACAGGTAAAGATGTAAAAGTATTAGCATTAGTTACTCCAGATAAAGAAGCAGAAGCTAAAGCAGCAGGTGCAGACTATGTAGGATTAGACGAATACTTACAAAAAATTAAAGAAGGTTGGACAGATGTTGACGTTATCGTTACTATGCCAGCAGTTATGGGTAAATTAGGACCATTAGGACGTGTTTTAGGACCTCGTGGATTAATGCCTAACCCAAAATCAGGTACTGTAACTTTAGAAGTTGGTAAAGCCGTTTCTGAAGTAAAAGCAGGTAAAATCGACTTCAAAGTAGACCGTTACGGAATCATCCACGCTGCAGTTGGTAAAGTATCTTTCGATGCTGATAAAATTAAAGAAAATGCGAATGAACTAATTCAAACTTTAATTAAATTAAAACCAACAGCTGCTAAAGGAACATATGTAAAAAGCATTACGCTTTCTACAACTCAATCTGTAGGTGTATCAGTAGATCCAAAAAGTGTAAACGCTTAAAATTAGTAGATTATGGCAATGACAAAACAAGATAAAGCAAATATGATAGATGAATTGCAAGCTGTATTAGCAGAAGCAAAAATCATCTACTTAGCAGATATCGAAGGATTAAACGCTGTTAATACTACTGAATTAAGAAGAGCTTGCTACAAAAGCAATGTATCTTTACGCGTAGTAAAAAACACTTTATTAAAGAAAGCTATGGAGCAAATCGAAGACAAAAACTTCGAAGAGCTTTACGGATCTTTAAAAGGAAATACAGCATTAATGACTGCTGAAGTTGGTAACGCACCAGCTAAAGTAATCGATACTTTCAGAAAGAAATCTGAAAAACCTATTTTAAAAGGAGCTTGGATTGAAGATAATACATTCGTAGGTGATGACAAATTACCACAATTAGTAGCATTGAAATCTCGCGAAGAATTAATCGCAGACATCATCATGTTACTTCAATCTCCAATCAAAACTGTTGTTTCTCAATTAGAGAACAAAGACGCTGCAAAAGCAGAAGAAGGAGCTTCAGAAGAATAAGACACACTCATATCAAATAAAAGTTTAAAAAAACAAAAAGCATTAAAATGGCAGATTTAAAAAAATTAGCTGAAGAGTTAGTAAACTTAACAGTTTTAGAAGTTAATGAATTATCTACAATCTTAAAAGATGAGTACGGAATCGAACCAGCTGCTGCTGCTGTAGTTGTTGCTGCAGGTGGAGCAGGTGAAGCTGCTGAAGAGCAATCAGAATTCGACGTAATCTTAAAAGAAGCAGGTGCATCTAAATTAGCAGTTGTTAAATTAGTTAAAGAATTAACTGGTAAAGGATTAAAAGAAGCTAAAGATTTAGTAGATTCAACTCCAGCAACAGTTAAAGAAGCAGTTTCTAAAGACGAAGCTGAAGCTTTAAAGAAACAGCTAGAAGAAGCTGGTGCAGTAGTAGAATTGAAGTAATTTTTATTACTCAAAAATATAGGTTTGGACCTAACACAGGACGTGTTAGGTCTAAACCTTTTTACGCATAAAGTCATTATATAAACCAAAATTCATTCGAAATTGGCCACTAAAGCAACATTAAGCAACTCGACTGAGAAAAAAGAAAGATTGAACTTCTCTTCTGCAAAAGCAGTCGCTCAGTTCCCAGATTTCCTTGACATTCAGATCAAATCGTTTGAAGATTTTTTCCAGTTGGAAACAAGACCTGACCAACGAAAAAATGAAGGTCTTTACCGAACATTTGCTGAGAATTTTCCAATTACGGATACTCGCAATCAGTTTGTTTTAGAATTCTTAGATTATTTCGTAGATCCACCACGTTACACAATTGATGAGTGTATCGAAAGAGGATTAACGTACAGCGTACCATTGAAAGCTCGTCTTAAATTGTACTGTACGGACGAAGAACACGAAGATTTCGAAACTGTAGTGCAAGACGTATACTTAGGAACAATTCCTTACATGTCTCCTTCAGGATCATTCATTATTAATGGTGCAGAGCGTGTTATTGTATCTCAATTACACCGTTCTCCTGGGGTATTCTTCGGACAATCTTTCCACGCGAATGGTACAAAATTGTACTCATCTCGTATCATTCCTTTCAAAGGATCTTGGATTGAGTTCGCAACAGACATCAACAGCGTAATGTACGCTTACATCGATCGTAAGAAAAAGTTACCATTAACTACTTTATTACGTGCTATCGGATACGAAAGAGATAAAGATATCTTAGAAATTTTCGACTTAGCTGAAGAAGTAAAAGTTAATAAAGCTAATTTAAAGAAAGTTGTAGGTCGTAAACTTGCTGCGCGTGTATTAAATACATGGCACGAGGATTTCGTAGATGAAGATACAGGAGAAGTTGTATCTATCGAGCGTAATGAAATTATTTTAGACCGTGAAACAATCTTAGAGAAAGATCACATCGATCAAATCGTAGATTCTGGTGTTAAGACGATCTTATTACACAAAGAAGATATCAATTCTGCTGATTATGGAATTATCCATAATACTTTACAAAAAGACCCTACTAACACTGAAAAAGAGGCAGTAGAGTACATCTATAGACAATTACGTAACGCTGAGCCACCAGATGAGGAAACAGCAAGAGGAATTATTGACAAATTATTCTTCTCTGATCAACGTTATTCATTAGGTGAAGTAGGTCGTTACAGATTAAATAAAAAATTAGGCTTAAGCATTAGCGAGGACGTACAAGTATTGACTCGTGAAGATATCATTTCGATTATTAAATACTTAATCGAATTAATCAACTCTAAAGCAGAGGTGGATGATATTGACCACTTATCTAACCGTCGTGTAAGAACGGTAGGTGAGCAAATGGCTAGCCAATTCGGAGTAGGTTTAGCTCGTATGGCTAGAACTATCCGCGAAAGAATGAATGTTCGTGACAACGAGGTGTTTACACCAATCGATTTGATTAATGCTAAAACATTATCATCTGTTATCAACTCATTCTTCGGAACGAACCAGTTATCTCAGTTCATGGACCAAACAAATCCATTATCAGAGATTACACACAAACGTCGTTTATCAGCATTAGGACCTGGAGGTTTATCAAGAGAAAGAGCGGGATTCGAGGTACGTGACGTACACCACACTCATTACGGACGTTTATGTCCAATTGAAACTCCTGAGGGACCAAACATTGGTTTGATTTCGTCATTATGTGTATTCGCTAAAGTTAATAACTTAGGGTTTATCGAAACACCGTACAGAAAAGTAGAAGATGGAAAAGTGGACGTCGAATCAGCACCAATCTATTTAACTGCGGAAGAGGAGGAATCAAAAGTAATTGCTCAAGCCAATATCGACATGACAGACGATGGTACTATTGCTACTGAACGTGTAACTGCTCGTGAAGATGGGGATTTCCCTGTTGTAACACCAGCAGAAGTTGATTTAATCGACGTTGCACCTAACCAGATTGCTTCTATCTCAGCATCATTAATTCCTTTCTTGGAGCATGATGACGCCAACCGTGCGTTAATGGGATCGAACATGATGCGTCAGGCAGTTCCATTATTAAAACCTCAAGCACCAATTGTAGGTACTGGATTAGAAAAACAAGTTGCAAAAGATTCAAGAATCTTAGTAAATGCAGAACGTGAAGGTACAGTAACTTATGTTGATGCTGACATTATAACAATTAAATATGATCGTTCAGAAGACGAAGAATTAGTAAGCTTCGATACTGCTGAGAAAACATATAATTTAACAAAATTCAGAAAAACCAATCAAGGAACTACAATTACGTTGAAACCAATTGTAAAAGTTGGTGATCGTGTAGAGAAAGGACAAGTTTTATCTGAAGGTTATGCAACAGAAGGAGGAGAATTAGCAATTGGTCGTAATATGGTTGTTGCCTTCATGCCTTGGCAGGGGTACAACTTCGAGGATGCCATTGTAATCTCTGAGAAAGCTGTTCGCGAAGACTGGTTTACATCTATCCACATCGATGAGTATTCATTAGATGTACGTGATACAAAATTAGGTATGGAAGAATTAACTTCAGACATTCCTAACGTTTCGGAAGAGGCTACAAAAGACTTAGACGAAAACGGTATGATCCGTATCGGAGCAGAAGTAAAACCTGGTGATATCTTGATTGGTAAGATTACTCCAAAAGGAGAATCTGATCCAACTCCAGAAGAAAAATTATTACGTGCGATCTTTGGTGACAAAGCAGGTGATGTAAAAGATGCTTCTCTTAAAGCTTCTCCGTCATTACGCGGTGTTGTTATCGATAAAAAATTATTCTCACGTAGTATTAAGGATAAACGTAAACGTTCTCAAGACAAAGCTATCATTGATAGTGTAGAAGCTGAGTACGACGTTAAATTCAATGAATTAAGAGAGATTTTATTAGAGAAATTATACGTTTTATTAAACGGAAAAACTTCTCAAGGTATTTACAACGACTTGAACGAAGAAGTGATCAAGAAAGGTGTAAAATACACACAAAAAATCTTATCTAATGTTGAAGATTTCTTAAACTTAACTGGTGCAGAATCTCTTTGGACAACAGACGAGGATAAGAACGAATTAGTAAAAGAATTGTTACATAATTACAAAATTAAGTACAACGATTTACAAGGAGCACTTAACCGCGAAAGATTTACAATCTCTGTTGGAGACGAGTTACCTGCAGGTATCGTTAAATTAGCGAAAATCTACATTGCGAAAAAACGTAAACTAAGAGTAGGGGATAAAATGGCAGGACGTCACGGTAACAAAGGTATTGTTGCACGTATCGTTCGTGACGAAGATATGCCTTTCTTAGAAGACGGAACGCCAGTAAATATCGTGCTTAACCCACTTGGGGTACCATCTCGTATGAATATCGGTCAGATTTATGAAACGGTATTAGGATGGGCTGGACTTAAAATGGGTCAAAAATTTGCTACACCTATCTTCGATGGTGCTGAAATCGCTGATATCGATCGCATCACAGAAGAAGCAGGTATTCCAAAACACGGTACAACATATTTATATGACGGTAACACTGGAGAACGTTTTGATCAAAAAGCTACTGTAGGGGTGATTTACATGTTGAAATTAGGACACATGGTTGACGACAAAATGCACGCGCGTTCTATCGGACCATACTCATTAATTACTCAACAACCATTAGGAGGTAAAGCACAATTCGGTGGACAACGTTTCGGAGAGATGGAGGTTTGGGCATTAGAAGCATTCGGTGCATCTAATATCTTACGCGAAATCTTAACAGTTAAGTCGGATGACGTAATTGGACGTGCGAAAACTTACGAAGCAATCGTAAAAGGAGAGCCAATGCCAGAACCTGGTATTCCAGAATCATTTAACGTATTGTTACATGAATTACAAGGTCTTGGATTAGACATAAACTTGGAAGAATAATAGGGAAACCTATTATTCTACCTTTTTCGTTATAATAATATAATTGTTAGATACATTTCTATATGTCAACAAAAAATAAAACAAGTCAATTCTCAAAAATCCGTATCGGGTTAGCTTCTCCAGAATCGATTCTTCAAGAATCTAAAGGTGAAGTTTTAAAACCTGAAACGATTAACTATAGAACGCACAAACCAGAGCGTGACGGGTTATTCTGTGAGCGTATCTTTGGACCTGTAAAAGATTACGAATGTGCCTGCGGAAAATATAAAAGAATCCGTTATAAAGGTATCGTTTGTGACCGTTGTGGGGTTGAAGTTACTGAAAAGAAAGTTCGTCGTGAGCGTATTGGACACATCAATCTTGTTGTTCCAATTGCACATATTTGGTATTTCCGTTCATTACCAAACAAAATTGGTTACATCTTAGGATTACCATCTAAGAAATTAGACATGGTAATTTACTACGAAAGATATGTAGTGATTCAAGCAGGTATCGCAAAAGGACCAGAAGGTGAAGAATTAAATAGATTAGATTTCTTATCAGAAGAAGAGTATTTAGATATTTTAGAAACTCTTCCAATCGAGAATCAATATCTAGAAGATACAGATCCGAATAAATTCGTTGCGAAAATGGGTGCTGAAGCATTAGAAGACCTATTATCTCGTATCAATTTAGATGAGTTATCTTACGAATTAAGACACAAAGCACATAACGAAACTTCTAAACAACGTCGTACAGAAGCGTTAAAACGTTTACAAGTTGTTGAGTCGTTACGTGAGTCAAATATGCACCACGTAAACCGTCCAGAATGGATGGTAATGCGCGTTATTCCGGTTATTCCGCCAGAATTACGTCCATTAGTTCCATTAGATGGTGGTCGTTTTGCAACATCAGATTTAAACGATTTATATCGTCGTGTAATTATCCGTAATAACCGTTTGAAACGATTAATGGAAATCAAAGCGCCAGAAGTAATCTTACGTAATGAAAAACGTATGTTACAAGAAGCGGTTGATTCATTATTCGATAACACACGTAAAGCATCTGCTGTAAAAGCTGATGGTAACCGTCCGTTAAAATCATTATCTGATTCATTAAAAGGTAAACAAGGTCGTTTCCGTCAAAACTTATTAGGTAAACGTGTGGATTATTCTGCTCGTTCTGTAATTGTTGTTGGACCAACACTTAAGTTACACGAATGTGGTTTACCAAAAGATATGGCAGCTGAATTATACAAACCATTCGTAGTTCGTAAATTAATCGAGCGTGGAATTGTAAAAACAGTTAAATCGGCTAAGAAAATTATCGATAGAAAAGAGCCAGTTGTTTGGGATATTTTAGAAAATGTAATCAAAGGTCACCCAGTTTTATTAAACCGTGCCCCTACGTTACACCGTTTAGGTATCCAAGCATTCCAACCGAAATTAATCGAAGGTAAAGCAATTCGTTTACACCCATTAGTGTGTACTGCCTTCAATGCCGATTTCGATGGTGACCAGATGGCCGTTCACTTACCATTAGGACCAGAAGCTGTTTTAGAAGCACAATTATTAATGTTGGCTTCTCAAAATATTTTGAATCCTGCTAATGGTTCTCCAATTACTGTACCTTCTCAGGATATGGTTTTAGGTCTTTACTACATGACGAAAATTCGTCGTACTGACCACCAATTTACAGTAAAAGGTGAAGGATTAACTTTCTATTCAGACGAAGAAGTTCAAATTGCATACAACGAAGGAGCTGTTGACTTAAACGCCCCAATTCGTGTAAAAGGAACAATTCGTGTAGGAGAGGAGTTAGTAGAAAATCAATTAATCGAAACTTCAGTAGGACGTGTGTTATTCAACCAAATTGTTCCGAAACAAGTAGGTTATATTAATGAAGTATTAACGAAAAAATCGTTACGTACAATTATTAATAAAATCATCAAGATTACAGATTTCCCTACAACGGCTGCTTTCTTAGATGATATGAAACAATTAGGATACCGTAATGCCTTCGAGGGTGGTTTATCATTCTCATTAGGAGATATCTTAATCCCAGAACAAAAGAAAGACCTTATCTCTGGTGCGATCAACCAAGTTGAGAACATTAAGATGAACTATAACATGGGTCTTATTACAAATAACGAACGTTACAACCAAGTTATTGATGTTTGGACAACAACAAACGCAACATTAACAGAAATTGTAATGAAACGTATGACAGAAGATCAACAAGGATTTAACTCTGTATTCATGATGCTTGATTCTGGAGCGCGTGGATCTAAAGAGCAAATTCGTCAGTTATCAGGTATGCGTGGATTGATGGCTAAACCTCAAAAAGCTGGTTCTACTGGTGGGGATATCATCGAAAACCCAATTATCTCTAACTTCCGTGAAGGTCTGTCTATCTTAGAGTACTTTATTTCTTCGCACGGTGCGCGTAAAGGTCTTGCCGATACTGCCTTAAAAACTGCCGATGCTGGATACTTGACTCGTCGTTTAGTTGACGTTGCACAAGACGTTATCGTAATGCACGAAGATTGTGGTACATTAAGAGGTTTAGAAGTTACAGCACTTAAGAAAAAAGAAGAAATCATCGAAAGTTTATCTTCTCGTGTATTAGGTCGTACTTCATTAAATGATATTTACAACCCAGATAATGGTGAATTAATCATTTCTGCTGGTAACATTATTACAGAAGATGTTGGTGATGCTTTAGAAGCAGCTGGTATCGAAAATGTAGAGGTTCGTTCTCCATTAACATGTGAAGCGAAAACTGGAATTTGTGCTAAATGTTACGGACGTAACTTAGCTACAGGTAAAGGTGTTCAAAAAGGTGAATCAGTTGGTGTAGTTGCTGCACAATCTATTGGTGAGCCTGGTACACAGTTAACATTACGTACTTTCCACGTTGGGGGTACTGCGGGTAACGTTTCTGAGCAAAATACAATTAATGCTAAAGTTGACGGTACTGTTGAGTTTGACGACTTACGTACTGTTGAATCGACAGATGATGCAGGTAACAAAGTAGATACAGTTGTTTCTCGTTCTACAGAGATGAAAGTAATTGACGATTTAGGAAACGTTCGTCAACAAACTAACATCGCTTACGGTACTATCTTATCTGTTAAAAACGGAGCTAAAGTTCAAAAAGGTCAAGAGATTGCAAGTTGGGACCCTTATAACGGGGTAATCATCGCGGAATCTACTGGTAAAATCGAGTACGAACAATTAGAGCAAGGGGTAACTTTCCAGATTGAAATCGATGAGCAAACAGGATTCCAAGAAAAAGTTATTTCTGAATCACGTAATAAAAAATTAGTTCCAGCGTTAAGAGTTATCACTATTGATGGTGAAGAAAAAACATACAACTTACCAGTAGGTGCACACTTAATGGTAAATGATGGTGAAAAAATTAATGCAGGTAAAATCTTAGTTAAGATTCCTCGTAAGTCAGCTAAATCTGGCGATATTACAGGAGGTTTACCTCGTATTACAGAGTTGTTAGAGGCTCGTAATCCATCTAACCCATCAGTTGTTTGTGAAATGGATGGAGTTGTATCTTTCGGTAAAATAAAACGTGGTAACCGCGAAATCATTGTTGAATCTAAAAATGGTGAGATCCGTCGTTACTTAGTTAAATTATCAGCACAAATCTTAGTTCAAGAAAATGACTTCGTACGTGCAGGTGAGCCTTTATCAGATGGAGCAATTACACCAGAAGATATTTTAAGAATCTTAGGACCAACAGCGGTTCAAGAATACTTAGTAAACGAGATTCAAGATGTATACCGTTTACAAGGGGTAAAAATCGATGACAAACACTTCGAAATTATCGTACGTCAAATGTTACGTAAAGTTCGTATTGTAGACTCAGGAGATTCAAGATTCTTAGAAGATAGTTTAGAGCACAAAGATGATTTCATGCAAGAAAACGATCGTTTATTCGGAATGAAAGTCGTAGAAGATGCTGGTGATTCTGACACATTAAGTGCAGGACAAATCATCACAGTTCGCGAATTACGTGACGAAAACTCTAAATTAAAACGTGAAGACAAAAACTTAGTAACAGCTCGTGAGGCTTTACCTGCAACAGCAGAAGCAGTTTTACAAGGGATTACAAGAGCGTCTTTACAAACTAAATCTTTCATGTCTGCGGCATCGTTCCAGGAAACTACAAAAGTTCTTAACGAAGCAGCTGTAGCTGGTAAAGTAGACGGTTTAGTAGGATTAAAAGAAAACGTTATTGTTGGACACTTAATTCCTGCCGGAACTGGATTAAAAGAGTATCAAAATATCATCGTAGGATCTAACCGTGAATACGAGGAATTAATAAACGCAAAACAAGAAATATAATGTCAGAAAATCAACAAAACGAAGGATTAAACATTGAGTTAAACGAATTAGTAGCTCAAGGTGTTTATGCTACAGGAGCAATCATCAACCACTCACCATCTGAGTTCGTTGTAGATTTCGTTCAATTTTTACCAGGTGCTAGACCATCAGTAAAATCAAGAATTATTTTGTCTCCATTACAAGCAAAACAATTATCTCAATCGTTAGCAGAAAACGTAACTAACTTCGAGAAAAGCTTTGGTGAAATCAAAGAACCTCAAGTAAACAACGGTACTGCAACTTACGAAGCTTAAGAATCATTCTTAATATTTCAAAAAGTCCCTCAATCTTAGATTGGGGGATTTTTTTATGCAATCAAAACTATCAAATCATTAAAAATAATCTTATAAATGTTAGATCAATTATTAAATTGATAATTATTTGTAATATTAATACGAATAATTTAAAAATAAAATACATTAATCTTTTTAACAGTATTTTTTTGAATCGAAAAAATGTTTAGATTTGTATTTAGCAAATAACACAAGAATGTCTGACTATAAATTAATTCTACCTTCTATGGGAGAAGGTGTAATGGAAGCTACTGTAACAAATTGGATCAAGAATATTGGTGATTCGATTAGTGAAGATGAATCGGTTGTAGAAATCGCAACAGATAAAGTAGATTCTGATGTTCCTTCGCCAGTTGCAGGAGTTTTAAAAGAAATCTTAGTTCCGGTAGATGGAATTGCAAAAGTAGGTGAGCCTATCGCAATTTTGTCTGTTGATGGAGTTGTAGAACAAGCTGATTCGGTAGAAGAAGTAGATACAAGTAGCGATCAGGAAATTGCAGATGCAGCAAAATCTATCGAAGCTGAAGTTGCAACAATCAAAACTGAAACGGTTATTACTTCGTCTGATGATAAATTTTATTCTCCTTTAGTAAAATCTATTGCGAAAGAAGAAGGTGTTTCTCAGGCTGAGTTAGATCAAATTTCAGGTTCTGGAAAAGACGGACGTGTAACGAAAGATGATATTTTGGATTTCGTTAAAAATAGAGGAAATCAACCAGCGAAAACAGTTGTTACGACTTCTGTTGCTGCACCAGTTGCTCAACCTCAAGCACCGCAAGTGCAATCTGCGCCAATTTCTGTTGGTGAAGGAGATGAAATTATCGAAATGGATAGAATGCGTAAAATTATTGCGCAAAATATGCTACAAGCAAAACAAATTGCTCCTCACGTAACGTCTTTCGTAGAAGTTGATATGACGAATATTGTGTTGTGGAGAGATAAAAATAAAAATGAGTTTCAGAAGAAACATGGTGAGAAAATTACGTTTATGCCAATTTTTATCGAAGCTGTAGCAAAAGCAATTCAAGATTTCCCAATGATTAATGTTTCGGTTGATGGAGATAAAATCATCAAAAAGAAAAATATAAATATTGGAATGGCAGCAGCTTTACCAAGTGGAAATTTAATTGTTCCTGTTATCAAAAATGCAGATCAATTTAATTTAGCAGGTTTAGCTTCTCAGGTTAATGATTTAGCAAATCGTTCTCGTAACAATAAATTGAAACCAGCAGAAATCCAAGGAGGAACGTATACAATTACAAATATTGGATCTTTCGGAAATACATTAGGAACGCCAATTATTCCTCAACCACAAGTGGCTATTTTAGCTGTTGGGGCAATCGTGAAAAAACCTGCTGTTATCGAAACTCCACAGGGAGATATGATTGCAATTCGTCACAAAATGTACTTATCTCATGCTTACGATCACCGTGTTGTAGATGGCGCTTTAGGAGGTATGTTTGTAAAACGTGTTGCAGAATATCTTGAGGCTTTTGATATGAATACGCCTGTGTAATATTAGAATCATAAAAAAACGTATATAACATCTTAAAAACTCTGATTAAGTCAGAGTTTTTTTTATTTTTACAATTAGGTTTAGTTGTAATGAAGATGAGATTTATCTATCTACTTGTTTTATTTTTTTCTGTATACTGTTTTTCTCAAGATGTTGAGGAGAATAATGCTTTCTATAAAGAAGCTGTGGAGAAATTAAAAATAGATAATTCTAAAAGTATAAAGATATATGAATACTTGATTAACAATTCTGCAAACACCATTCAAAAATTAAATTATCAACTCGATTTAGTAAAAATAAAAGTATACGTTTCTAAAGATACAGAGGCTTTAGATATTTTTTTCGCGATTGAACCAGAAGTTTTAGCATCAAATAATCAAGAATTGAAAGATCGATACTATCTTATAGGATCAGATTTATTTTATTATTTAGGGTTTAAGGAAGAATCGAAGAAACTGTTAAATAAAGTCAAAACAAAAGATAGTACTTGGATAAATGATACTAGAAACAAGTTTATTAATCTTAAATATGATTTATCTTTTAGTCCAATTATATCTAAAAAAATAAATAATTTGAACGAAGCAAATGCTACGATTGACAGTTTGCAGATTGCAAATGAAGTTGAACGATTTATTTTGTTAAAAAGAATTCAAAATTATTTTTTATCTACTAATTCTTTTAAAGAATATGCGATTTATACGAGTCAATTAAATGAATTAGCAGAGCATTTGAATGTTGAAAAGAAAACAACTCAAAATTATTTAGTCAATAAACTTATTGATCAACAAAAATTTCAAAAAGAGATTAAAGAAAAACATTTAAAAACAGCTTCTGTTGTTTTATCTATTGTATTTATATTAATCATTATAACGTTGATTTTTTATAAGAAAAAGAAGCGAATTGAAGAAAATATAGTTAAAACAAATCTAATTTCTGATAAAGTTGAAAGCGAAATTTTAATGAAATTAGAAAATTTTGAGAAAAATAAAGGTTTTCTAAATCCTACGATCACGATTTCAATTTTAGCCAAAGATTTAGATACAAATATTAAGTATTTATCATCTATTTTAAATAATGTAAAACAGAAAAGTTTTAATAATTACATTAATGAATTGCGCATAGATTACATCGTAAAAATATTAAAAGAAGATAAAAAATTTCGGTTATATAAAATTAGTCATTTAGCTAAAGAAAGCGGCTTTATATCTCAGAGTAGTTTTACCACTTTTTTTAAATTAGTAACAGGTGTTACACCTTCTGTTTTTATAAAAAATTTAAATGAAGATGAATAATATAATTTTAACCTTACTTTTTTTATTCGGAACTTCTTTCAGTTTTGCTCAGAAATCAGATAGTGTGAGAATTGCATACGATTATGTTTATTTTAATCCGCAAAAAGCGATTGAAATGGCAAATCGTATTATAAAAACTTCAGAAAATAAAGACGATCAAATTACTGCTCGATTAATCAAAACAAATGCATATAGCTCTTTAGATGATACTTATAATGCGTTGAAATACGCATTTGAAACATATGATTATGTTAAAAAAGAGAAAGATACTTTTAATGAAGCTAGAATTTTAGGAAGAATAGGTGAGCTTTTTCAATTGTATGGATTTAATACTCAATCTCGCTATTATCTCGAAAAATCTGAAAATTTAATTCTTTCGAAAGAATTTTCTGAAGAAAAAAGACCAATGTATTTAGGGAATATTTACGGGATAAAAGGAAATGGATATAAAGATGATTTAGATTGCGATTTTGCTTTAAAATATTACGATAAATCGATCAAATCTTATAAGAGTAGAGAATTAAATCAAAGTACATTAAACAATTTAGCGTTAGTTTATATTGAGAAATCAAATTGTTTAATTGATAAATCGATCTTAGATTCTGCTACATTGTACTTAGATGAAGCTTTTTTTGTTATAAAAAAGAATAATCTAAAAGAATATGATCAGTCTGCCAAAACGAGCTTGGCAAGGATTTATCAAGCAAAAAAAGATTATACATATTCCAATCAACTTTTGAAAGAAGTTTTAAAAGAAATAAAAGCTTCGGAACCTATTAGTGTAAATTTGTATGTATATAGAATTTTGGCACAAAACGCTTTTTATCAACAAGATTATATTGCTTACAAAAAATATATAGATTATATCAAAAAAATAAATTTGCAATTGGAAAAAAGTAATCAAGAAGCAAAAGAGAAAAGCCTAAATTTTTTGTTATATAAAGATCAAGGATTCTGGTATAACTTATCTTTTTTTAAACTACCATTAGTCTTATTACTTGTCATTATTTTTTTACTATTTCTAAAAAATAGTAGAAATCAGAATTTTTTAAATTTAAAATCTATTTTCAGAAATAATAAAGGTTAATTTGCTTATTATTAGTTAATTATATTGTTTTTAGTGTTGATGAATTTAAGTAAAATTCATTTAAATTAGAGCTAATTCAATTTCATATTCAATAATTATTTTTTTCATTTGAAAAAATTAAATAACACATTGAATTATGAAGAAGACTTTTATTCTATTGGCAACAATTTTTGGGTTATGCTCAACTACTTATGCGCAAACAATTTTCGAAAAATCGAATACAACTCTTATAAAAAATAATAAATCTAAGTCAAATTCTTTAGATAAATTAAATAGAAGTTTTGATTGGACAACTCATAATAGAGGAAAAGATGCAAATGCTTTTGCTAATTTTGAGGAAACAGCAGGACTAAATACTAAAAATGGATCTGAAAAAAATACTTTAACTCCTTTCGGAAGTATAAATGCACAACGATGGACCTATGGAACAAATGTAGATACAAATGAAACTGTAATGTTTTCTATTGATTCTAAATACGGAGCAAATGCATCTTTAACTTTTAAGACATACACAGATGACCTAAAAGTTGATAAACAGTTTACAATTAGTATTCCAGAATCAGCTAATAGAGCAGAACCTATTGGAGATTTTTCTTCTAAAATACTTGATAATAACAACAAATTGATTGTAGCTGTATATGTTCACTTTTTCGAAGGAGGACAAGGGCCAGCTTTTCAAAAACATCAAATTTGGTTTGTAAATGAATCTGGAGAAATATTAAATAAAGTTGATGCATCTTCGGCTGAAATTTTAAAAGATTCTAAAGGAAAACTTAACGTCTATACTTATCATAGTGACGAAGATTATGTTACTGTAAAAAAAGTAGATTTAAATAATAGTACAAATACTTTAGAATATAAAGTTCCTTTTGATTTAGTAAATTTCTACGTAGGACTTCCATTAGCACATAAAAATTTGAATGGAAAAGATTATTTAGTTTTTTCTCATTATACAGAAAAGTTATTAGATAATAGTACATTAGAATTTAATACAAATGCAAAATTTGCTTTGGATTTTATAGATGCTGAAACTTTTAAATTAGAGAAGACATATAATTTACCAGTGATAGGATTTGATGAAGAAAATCCGTACACAATTCCAATGACTACTTTTGGATTGTTTTATAATACAGATAAATATGACATTTCTTCTAATGTTTATAATGCAGATAGTAAGTTAGAGTTTACTTATGGTGCTTTATTTTATGATATGCCTAATGATCGCGAATGGTTTAATTATTATGTTGTAAATGAGGATGGAACAGTTCTTAAAACATTGAATGAAGATATCGCAAATGGAGGTATAGAAACCGGGATTGAATTAACTGAATTAGCAAATCAAAAAGATCAAGTTGTTATGCTGATTGATAACGGTGAAGGAATATCTAACATCAAGGTTTATAATTTGCCTGAACTAGAATTAGCTCAAGATTTTCCAGCAGTTCATAATGATGATTTATTGTCTTTAAATTTTAATAGAATTGCGAATGGTAATACATTCAACTATGTCGTAGGACTTAATTTTGGTGAAGTAGAAGGAGATAAGGCATTTGGTATTGTAAAACATTATGATACGAAAGGTGTAGAAGTAAAAAAAGTAAGATTACCTATAACTTTGGAAACAGAATTGTTCGCCCCTTTCCTTAATGCATTAACTTTGAATCCAACTATTGTTAACGATGACGATAAAATTGAATATGTGTATGCTTATCAAGATAGAGTAAATAATAAGGCTGCAAATACTTATAGTATTGCACAAGATGAGAATAATCTTTTAGCAAGTTTCTCTGGAAGAACTGAAAAAGGAAATATTACAATGTCTGGTTATGGAACAAAAAGAAATGGAGAATATGACCGTTTGTATGTTTATTATGGAAGCGATTATTCTGCTACATCATTTATAACAGATTTCTATAAATTTCCTTTTGAAAGTTTAGCAGTTAATGATATTCAAAAAAATAAACAATCAATAAAATATTTGAGTAATGTAAAAGAAATCCGAGTTGATTATGAATACGCAACATATCAAGTATTTAATATGAACGGTAATTTAATTTCTTCAGGAAATTCTTCTAAAACAATTTTTACAAACGGATGGAATAAAGGAGTTTATATCATCAAAACGTTAGACAAGCAAGGTAAAGCTAATACAGCAAAAATCTTAGTTTTCTAATTCTAATTAACACTAATTATGAAAGAAATCCAACTAATTTTAGTTGGATTTTTTTCGTTTAAATTTATAAGTAAGCATTACACCGCCTTTGTAAAGCAGCCACTCCCCACTTTTATTAAATGATTGCGCAGAATCATATCGTCCGAAATTAGGAGAATCTTCTTTATAATATCCTTTGTAATTTCCTTGAGAGTGTCCTCCACCAACAAAAACATCTAATCCCCAATTTTCGTTAATTTTTACTTGATAACCTATTGTAGCTCCTGTTAAGATTGCTACTCCACGTTGATATTTATCAGTGTTCCAATAATTCCATTTTTGAATATCAAAGAAACCAACTCCAATGTTTGGACCTATATAAAATTTACTAAAAGATTTATCAAAGTAATATCTACCTTCACCAAAAACCATATACATTTGTAAATGATTACCTGCAAATGATTTCCATGGAGAGATAAAACCGTCAGCTTGTAAAGTTATCCTATCTGTGATTGCATGTTCAACACCAAGATTTACCATTGCAAGTGGCATTGTTAACGCATTAACTTTTATTTGTGTTTCTCTTTTTTGAGCAAAGATTGTGGCGGGAAATAACAACCAAATTAATTTATTCATTCGTAATTTTTATCAGTTTACTAGGCTAAGGTAAAAAAAGCAGTTTATTTATATGTTAATTCAAGCTTTTTTATAACTTTACTTAACATTTAAGTACATTATGGCACCAATCATATCAATCCTAATAATATTTTTGATTTTCGGAATTTTTGTTTCGATATTCTTTGTTATTGCCGTATCTGATGCGAAAGTCAGAGAGAAAAATGAACAACATACACTGAAAAGCTTACCAGATCAGGTAGACTTAAAAGCTGTTGTACGTTACAATATTGGGCGTCCGCAAGGGAGATTTCTTAAAATGAAATCTTTTCAGGGAAGTGGTGTATTATATGTACAAGGAGATCAATTAATTTTCAAAGATATTTTGGGTAATGAAGATCATATTTTTGATTTGAAAACATGCAAATTATCTTGGGTTGAGAACAAAATAAATGGGATTACAAATGCTTTTAAAGTTGCCGATCACGAAGCAATTATCTTCTTTTATACTGATAAAGGTGTTTTTATTTTTAATACGATTGAAGAAAATGCGTCGACTTCAGATTTATATATTCGTTTGAAAGAATTGCGTAAAAGTATTAGAAATGCTAAAAAAGCTGAGTCGGCAAGTGAATAGTTAATACAGCTCGGAAACCGCTCATATCTTTAAAATTTTTATTTTCTCTAAACTCGAAAGAATAACCAGCATTTAACTCTACAATGCTCAAAACTGCAATACCAGCTTTTGGTGTAATTGTCCATGGAGAAACTTCGGCGCGAATAACATAAAAAGCAGAGCTAAAATTTGAACTATAAGGATCACCTGGATTGTTGTGAAAATTGAACATATATCCAGCTCCAACTTCTGGAATTACACGAAATTTATCTTTCATATAACCCAAATTTGCATTGGCGCTAAATGTCAAAATATTGTTGTTATCTTGTACTAAGAACAAATCTGTTCCAACTTTTCCATAATTTCCATTCCAATATTCATAACCAAGATTAATTGTAAAATAATCGGTTAAATTTTGTTGTGCTTTCGCTTGAAAACTAATGATAAAAACAAAGATTGCGATGAACTTTTTCATGTGATAAAATTAATGAATTATTTAGTTTTCTTCCAAAAAAATAAATTTTCGTCGTTTTTACTTTCTCTAATTCCAATTGAAAGGAATATTAATTCCAGCAGAAAATTGAAAGCCTTTTATCGGTTTGAAATTATCTTTCTCATTAATTTTAAAACCATATCCTATTCCAAATTCAACTATGGTCAAAAAAGTTAATCCAACTTTTGGAGTGATTGTATACGGTGTAAACTCGCTTTCTACAAAAGGAAAAATATATGAGCCGCCTGAGGTAAAATAGCCTGTAATACCAATTTCTGGAATGACATGAAAATTATCTCGCATATAAGCCATGTTTGCGTTGGCATCTATTCGTGGAGTGATAAATGTATCACCTAATCCAAAAGTGTAAAACAGACCTAGTTTGGCAAAGTTCCCAGATTGATTAGAATAACTTCCTGAAACGCCAAATAAGTTTTGACTGAATGCAAAAGAGGAGAATAAAAGAATGAAGATTGTACTGATTTTCCTTAAAGTCATACGTTTGGTTTTGAAATTAAACTTAGTGTAAAGATAAATAGCTACAACTTATCTTGTTGTAGCTATTTATAATGATTTATTAAAATTTAAAATCGACTCAAAATTTTAATCCATCGTGAATCCTTTTGTATAGATTCGTCCGTAATAATCTGCAAATTTAATTGATACGCGACCTTTATAATTTTTTAATATTTTTTCGATATCGTCTTGTGAACTTACATTTTTATCATTGATCGATAAGATAATAAATTCTTCTTGAACACCTGCTGCAGCTAATTTTCCTGAATTATCAAGATGTTTTACCATCACACCATAATTAATTCCGAAACTATCTTTTTGACGTTCTGTTAATGGCTCAAATTCTGCTCCAAGAACTTCAGTTGGCGTTAAGTCAGATTTGCTTCTCACTTTAGTGCTTCCTTTAGCATCTTTCAATGTAATGTTGTATGTTTTCTCAGAGTTTCCACGTCTTACAGTAAGCGCAACATTGTCACCAGGACGTTTGCTTCCTACGATGAACGATAACGAAGAGAAAGATGTAATTGGTTTTCCATCTACAGCTGTAATGATGTCTCCTTCTTCGATTCCAGAATCAATTGCAGATCCTTTAGCAACCAATTCAGTTACCATTACTCCATTATCGGTTTTAATGTTCTTTTTGAACTGTTTGTTATATTGTTTTACAGCATCTTCATTCGATAAATCAAAACCTTTGATACCTAAATATCCACGTTGTACAATTCCGTACGATTTAATATCCTCAACAACTTTTTTTACCAAGTTTGCAGGAACAGCAAATCCGTAACCAGAATAAGCTCCTGTTGGCGAAGAAATAGCTGTATTGATACCAATTAAATCTCCGTTTGCATTCACCAAAGCACCACCAGAGTTTCCTGGATTAATCGCTGCATCGGTTTGAATAAACGACTCGATTGGTGATTCAGAATTTTTACCTAAAATATTAATGCTACGACCTTTTGCCGAAACAATACCTGCTGTAACAGTAGATGTCAATCCAAATGGATTACCAACTGCTAACACCCAATCTCCAACATTAATCGCATCAGAATCGACAAATTTTGTGAATGGTAAACCTTTTTCGCTAATTTTCAATAAGGCAATATCTGTACTTGGATCAGTACCAACTAATTCGGCAATATAACTTTTTTGATTATTCAAAGTCACTTCAATTTTAGAAGCACCTTGTATCACGTGATTATTTGTAACAATGTAACCATCTTGTGAAATAATTACACCAGAACCCATTCCAGATGGTTGATCTTGATCTGGTTGCTGTTGTCTTCCTCTTTGTTGTTGTTCTGGTTGCCCGAAAAAGAAATCAAAAGGATCAAAGAATTGCTGTTGTTGTTGCTGTCTTTGATTCGAATAATTTTTGATACTCACAACCGTATGTACTGCTTTGTTAGATGCCTGCACAAAATTTGGCGCATCATATCCATAATTTCCTTTATAATCTACAAATTCAAAGTCTCCGTTTTTCTGATTACTCGCATTTGTAATAAATGGATTACTTCCATTTTCGTTCATCAAATAAAAACCTCCCATAGTTGTCATAGAGCTCACTAATCCAACTAATAAGTATCCTGTATATTTTTTCATCTTTAATTATATAAGTTTTTAATGTTTTTAGATTAAATCAAATTTAAGACCAAAATTTTAACATTTCAAACCGTTTAACGCATGTTAACACTATATTATAAATCTTTTATAACATTAGTTAAGAGTGACAAAAATGTCTTTACTTTGTTTAAAATTTAAGAAGTTGAAATTAAAATTTTATAAATACCAAGGAGCTGGGAATGATTTTGTCATGATTGATGATCGAGAAAAAACGTTTCCAATCTCTACAGAATTGATTAATAGGCTATGTGATCGTAATTTTGGGATAGGAGCTGATGGTTTGATTTTGTTACAAAATGATGAAAATTCAGACTTCAGAATGGTGTATTTCAATTCGGATGGAAACGAAAGTACAATGTGCGGAAACGGAGGACGTTGTATTATTCGATTTGCAAATGATTTGGATGTGGCTAATGACAAAATGACATTTAATGCGATTGATGGTTTGCATCATGGTATCGTAGATCAAGAAGTTATTCGTTTACAGATGATTGATGTAAATGAAGTAGAAGATCACGACAAATATTTATTTATGAACACAGGTTCGCCGCATCACGTAGAATTTGTGGAAAATGTAAAAGATGTTAATGTTTATAAAAAAGGAAAAGCGATTCGCAATGGAGCGCCCTATTTTGAGAAAGGTTCTAATGTAAATTTTGTTGAAGTAATGCCAGATAAAAGTCTTACGATACGTACATATGAACGTGGAGTTGAGGACGAAACCTTGGCTTGCGGAACAGGAATTACAGCTGCTGCGATTTCTGCTTATGTTAAAAATTTGGTAGACAAAAAAGATATCAAAGTAAAAGCAATGGGAGGAGATTTATCTGTAAATTTTGAAGAAAATAATCATAACTTTGTCAATGTTTGGTTAAATGGACCAGCAGTAAAAGTTTTTGAAGGTGAAATTGAAATTTAATTCAATCCAATGAAAAAATTAAATTTAGTATTAATATTAATCTGTTCATTCGCATTTGTAGGATGTACATTTATAGACGGTTTCAAAGGAAATGCAACCAAAGATGGTTATATCTATATCTCTCGTGGAGCTAAATTTGAGCAAGTTTTAGATTCTTTAAAACCATTTTTGAAGGATGAAAAATTGTTCAAACAATATGCAGAAGATGCAGATTATCCAGCAACGATAAAATCTGGAAAATATAAAATCTCAAGCTCAGATTCTAACCGCGATATTATTGATCGTTTGCAAGGAGGAGAGCAAGAAGAAGTGAAACTTCGTATCAAAAATGAACCAACAATTTACCATTTGGCGGGATCAGTTTCCAAACAAATTGATATGGATTCTATCGAAGTTTTGACAGCTATTCGTGATTTTGTGAAAGAAAAAAACGATACAACGTTAAACGACGAAACGGTAAAGCAATATTTCATTCCAGAAACGTATTTCGTGTATTGGGGATTAACACCAGAAAAATTTGTTGATAAAATGGTAGCGCAACACGACAAAGTATGGAATGCAGAACGTTTAGCAAAAGCAAAAGCGCTTAACATGACACCTTTACAAGTTACAACATTAGCATCTATTGTTCAATTAGAATCGTCTGATAATATGGATGAACAACAAAAGGTTGCACGAGCATATATGAATCGTTTGGCAAAAGATATGCGTTTAGAAGCCGATCCAACTTCTATTTATGCATATAAAATGGAAAATGGTTGGGATCAAAAAGTGCAACGTGTGTACAAAAAATGGACGTGGTCGTCGAATGCGTACAACACTTATCGTAACAAAGGTTTGCCACCAGCACCAATTTGTTTACCAAATTTAGGAGCAATTGATGCGGTTTTATCACCAGCAAATCACGATTTTATTTTCTTTGTTGCAGATCCTAAAAAACCAGGTTACCACATTTATACCAATGATTATCAGGAACATTTGAAAAATGCTGAGAATTATAGAAACTGGTTAAAAGAGAATAATATCAAATAGTTGTATCTTTAGCTAAACCAATTTTAGCGATGAAACAACTAAATTATACAAAAAGAGAATTCCTAAAACTGCTTGGTACAGGTAGTTTAGGAATTTTTTTTATGTCTTTTTATTCGTTTGATGATTTTTTGGATGATGATTTAATAATCTTGACAAAAGATGATGCAAAATATGATCAATACCGAAAATCATTCAACAAAAGAATTGAGAAATTCCCGAAGATTATAGCAGTTTGTAAATCGGAAACTGGAATTAAAAAAGCAATTGCATTAGCAAACGAAAAGAAACTAAAAATTGCCATTCGAAGTGGAGGACATAGTTTTGAAGGTTTTTCGAATGTTGATAATGGATTGTTGATTCACCTTGGATTGATGAACAAAATTACGTGGTTGCAAGAGAATAAAGTGAAATTACAACCAGCTTGTTTGTTGCAAGAGATTTATGCGAATTTTTTACCTAAGAAAAGAATTATTCCAGCTGGTTCGTGTGGAACTGTCGCTATTGGAGGTTTGACTTTGGGCGGTGGCTATGGTTTTTTTAGTCGGAAATATGGTTTGACCTGTGATAATTTGCTTCGTGTAAAAATGATCGATTACAAAGGAAATACAATTGATTCTGATAAAGATCCAGATTTACTTTGGGCGTGTAAAGGCGGAGGAAATGGAAATTTTGGAGTTGTGACGGAATTACATTTCAAAACTTATCCTGCGCCACAATCTTTCAGTGGATATCGCATGAAGTTTAATAATTTGACTTCTGATAAATTTGTCAAATTGATTCGGATTTGGTTCCAAACAACGGAAAAGTTACCGAACGAAGCTTTTTCTGCTTTTGTGTTGAATGGAAAATTTTTAACGATTTTATTTACCAATTTTGCAGCAAATCAAACAGATTTTGAGAAAACATTTTCGAGTTTAATTCCTCTAGCGAATGATTACAAACCGATGAAAAATAGAAATCTGGCTGCTGCACTCAAAAATTATTATGGCGTAACAGAACCAATTTATTTCAAAAATTCTTCGGCTGGTTTGTACACAGGAATTGAAGATATAGAAAAAGGTTTGGAAGATATTTTTGCAAAAGTTGTTGCTTCTAAAGGAATGATTTATCAGATCAATACTTTGGGAGGAAGAATCAATGAAGTCAAAGCTTCAGATTCTGCTTATCCACATCGTGATATTAATTATTTGAGCGAATTACAAGCATATTGGGATTTGCCTTCGCAAGAAGAAAAGTTAACAAAATCATTTGAAGAAGTGCAACAATTATTAAGAAATCTTGGAAATGTAAAACAGTACCGAAATTATCCAGATATCAATTTTCCTGATGCAAATAATGCTTATTTCGGAAATAATTTGGTTCGTTTGCAAAAGTTGAAAAAGAAATATGATCCAAATAATTTGTTTGATTATCCACAAGTGATTAAATAAAAAAACTCCTGAAAATTATTTTTCAGGAGTTTTTGATTGATTATTTGAAAGCTTTTTTCATCTTAAATTTTAGCATATTCATTAATCCTGATTCGATAATATCAATACCTAAACCGTAATTACTATCTGCAATTGTGTAATGATTATTTCGGAATTCCTCGAAATTTTCCATCGTAATTTCATGATTTGTCGAAGGATTGTATTCAATGTAAGCACTTCCTCCACTTGCTGTAATTTTCTTTCTACTTGAGTAGGTGAAATATTTATCATTAATCGTCGATTCTTGAATCGTATACTTTTCTTTTGTATCAATTTTTTGATCGGTTGATAAGTTGATTTCATACTTTTCACTATCGAAATTATGCCAAAAACTTGCGTCTTCGTGAATAAAATCTCTCACATTATTCTTCGGGATATTTCGATCAAAGAACATCAAGAAGCGTTCATTTGTCACTTTATCTTTAAAATATGGATTCTCGATTCGTGCTTTATATTTTATCGTTAATTCGTTCAGCTTTTTATCATCCGAAACAATTTCAATAGAAGTGTCTTTAAAAATTTCTCTCAAATCCATTTCAGGGCGATCTGCACTATAATTTAACGCATAATAAAAGAAACTATTCCAACTATCAATAATTTCTCGCTTGTTGGTATTCTTGAAATATCGGCGCATATTATTTGCACGATTGTAACGATAAATCGATTCAGATTCTAAATAACCTTCGTTTCCTTTTGCCGCTACACTGACTTTTTCATCTATACAAAACTTAGGAAATTTGTAAGGTTCGCGAATTTGTAAGGTCTGATTTGGTTTAATTTCTAAATAATGCGCAAAATAAATAAAGCTTCTATTTTCTAAGTAACCATACTCATTACGCATTGTTGCATCAACGTAATATGTCTCATTATTATGTTTCACTTTTACAATCACATGATTGAAAGCCAACAACGATGGGAGATAATATTTGAAATAGAAATCAGTATTATAATTCAGTAAAATGATTGAAGATTCTAATCCTAGATAATCAAAAATAACTTTCAATAAAATAGATTTTGCCTTGCAATCTCCTTGTTTATTCGCATAAGTTACTTCTGCTTCTTGAGGTTTGTGACCGCTCATTTCATCAGCATTGTAGATATAATAAATATGGTTTTGAACATATTCTATCGCATATTCAATTTTATCTTCGATGTCAGAAAATTCATTTAATTTCTCAATCAGATTTGGTGCGAAACTTTCAAGATTTGCTTTGTTAAGCACTTCTTCGTAATAAGGCGAAATAAAGTTTGAAAGCTTTTCCCAGGTGCTTTTTGTTGCAAAATCGATGTAAGGAAAAATCTCGCGATTTGGATCTGTTGGATTAAGATAATTTACTAACTCAAAAACGAAAGAACCGCCAGAAGGAATTGTTCCTGTTTCTGCTTCGATTACATTTCCATTTTCGTCACGGAAGAAGTTTTTCTTGTAAACAAATTCATCATCACGCTCATTGATTAATTCGAACGTATAATTTCCATATGCCCAATACGAATCAGGGCTAACCCATAAATAACGGCTGTATTCTTTGCGGACAAAATCTTTGTCAGTAAATATTTTTTCTCTTGCATCTTCCAATACAAGAATATCATATAAACGCAAATCTTTGATCGAAATATTAATTTTTTTGCTTTTGTTGATTACGCCAGAACCGCTATCATTTTCGTTATCCAAAACTTTTATAGTGATATCTGCTAATTTATTAATTAATTCTCCATCACGAATCACAGAAATTCTATGAATCAAATAAATTTCGTTTTCTTCGACAATTGTATCGAATGTAGAAGCTTTTTCTAAATTTGCAGGATCAGTTAAGGTGTAAGACATGTTAACATACTCGATATGTTTTTCACGTGTTACATAAAATTTTTTGTCCAAAAAGTAACAATAATCTCGTCCTTCATCTAAAATATTTTTCGAGAAATCAGTTTCTTTAGAAAGTTCAATAATTTGTTCGTCTGTTAAACTCTTTGTCCAATTTTCTGGTTGAATAATTTTATAAATTTCGGTAGTATGGTTTTCCATCTATTTATTTTTAGTTGATTAGATTAAAAGTACAAAAATTATTTATAAAAAAACGCGTCTACTTTGTAGACGCGTTCAGATAAATTTTATGATTTAGAACTTATATCGTAAACTCACGATAAAATATCTTCCCAAAACATTTTTAGTTGTAGTTTCAATATAGTTATTACTAAATCCATTCGAAACAATTACGTTGTTTCCTAATAAGTTTCCACCTGTAAGAGTTAAATAAGTTTTCTTCGCAATATTATATCGTGCAGAAGCATTCCACTCTTTTGCTGTGTTTATTTCTACTCCATCACGGTATTGTAAACGATAAGAGAAATCGGTCTGAATTAATAATTTACTTGTAGCGGACCAAGCGGCTTCCCCATATGGACGCCAGTTCGTAAATTTCTGTTCAGATAATGATTGATATTTACTAAGGTTTAAATTAACCCCAGCCTTCAATTCAAATTTCTTTTTGAATGTAAATGAGTTCTCTAAATTATAAGTTTGATTAAAACTTTTATTGTTAACATCCTTCAAATCATCATTTTTAACAACTCCATTTTCATATTCAATATTTCGTGTAATGGTATAATAATTAGAAGTAGAAATATTTCCTGTTAATCGTGCATTGTACCATTTAGCAAAACGTTTTCCAATCATGAAATATCCTGAATAAGTTTCTTGGTTACTACCAGAATTAATCAAGGTATTGAACTGATAGTTATTTACAATTGTATCGTTTCCAGAGATGATAAAATCACGGTTTAAAACAGATTGTGTTTGTATACTTTTTTCTTGTAACGTATAACTCAAATTCGCAAAAATATTAAAGAATGTGAACGAGTTAAAATGACTAAAATTAAGACTTGCTGTATGTGTCAAAGCTTGTCTTAAGTTTCTATTTCCATAGAAAATCGATTGATAACTTTGAATGGTATACGAGTCATTAAAATCTTTTGTGTACGGATAGCTATAGTTTTGTGTATAACTTGCGCGAACATTTGTTGCATTGTTGAACTTGTATTGCAAATTCAGGTGAGGTAAAAATTTCGTTTCCGAACGATTTAGTTTTTCACCATCTTGGTATTTCGATTTTTCATTAAAGAATGAAACTCCAGCTCCCGCATCTACTTGAAAGTTTCCTAGTTTCTTTGTCAACGTTACATCAGCAAAGGTCTCGTTGTAATCTAAATCTGTATTACTAATTAATGAATTATCATTCATTAATTTTTGAAAATCATAGATTTTATTCTCAAAATCTTGCGTACTAAAATTTGTTCCAACTTTTACTTTAAGGTTAGATGTATTTGTCAACAAGTGATTGTAGATTCCATATAATTGAACAGTATTCAAAACAAAGTTTTGATCTTGATTGATATTATATTGATTATTTACTTGAGATAAATTTTTGAACAAATTAAAAGATGAGAACGGATTTGCTGTTGATAAAACATTGTAATCTGGCGTATCTTTTTGATATTGATGACGGAAATATAAACCAACATTATCATCGCGTCCAACTTTACGGATGTAAGATAAAGTTTGTGATAAAGAGTAATTCTTCTGTTCAGAATTTACATTTCTAAAGCTATTTTTTTGATCGTTATAATAGCTATCAACCAATTGCTCGTTTTCGCTATCCAAATAATTAAAATTTAAGCGATATTTAATTTGTCCTTTATCATTCGGATTATAATCTAAACGCAAACGCGACATTCCCATCAAAATATTGCTCTTATTTTGTTCCTGATCGACGGTTGTATAAGGTGTTTCGATGTTATTATAATAACGTTCTGATTTAGAATTGTAACGAATATTATTGGTGTTAAGTAAACCAAAACCAGAGATTTTTAATTTCTTATTTGGTTCAACACCAAAATGCACAGCACCATTATAGGTATTCATACTCGGCGCATCATTTTTTGTCATCAGGTTTAGATTGTTCGAATTTCCTCTTAATGAATAAATACTTCCTTCAGAATTAAATTCAGAATATCCACCAAAGAAGCTCATATAATCATCTTGATCAAAAACTTGTTTTCCGAATGTATTAAAATCATTGATTAAAGTTCCGTCCGTTTTTTCTGAGAAATAGAAAATTTTTGCTTGCGCATCTGTATGTTTGTCCGCATCTCCACCTAACGTCACATTACCAAATGCAAGACGTTTCATATCATCTTTTAGTTCGATGTTTAACGAGAATTGTTCGTCATCTTCTTGTAATGAAGAAGCAAAAGGATTTGATTTGAACTTTGTATTTAATTGAATTTTAGAAACCGCATCCGAAGGTAAATTTTTGTTCAATAATTTTTCGTTACCACCCAAAACTTCACGTCCACCAACTGTTACTTGCGACATAGGTTTACCTTTGTACATTACCTTTCCATTTTGAACTTCAATTCCAGGTAATTTTTTAAGAATATCTTCTAATGTTTCCTCATTTCCAACTTTGAAAGAATCTGCATCAAACTCAATTGTATCACCTTTTACTTTGATTGCTTGTTGAGCTTTTACAATTGTTTCTTTTAAAGAAATTTCTTTTCCTTGTTTAAGCTTTATTTTTTTGTTGACATTTTCAGTCAAATCAACATTTTCTACATATGTTTCGTAACCAGCTTGCTCAATTTCGATATCATATTTTTGTCCACATGGCAATTTGAATTCAAATTCACCCATGTTACTTGTAAAAACAAAACCTTTTCCTTCGTTTTTACTATCAAAAATAGAGACAGAAGCATCTGTAACAGGAATTCCAGCATCATTTGCAACAGATCCTTTCAATTTACATTCTTGTGCAAATGAGATTTGAGCAGCAGAAGTAAATAAAATTAGATAGAGTAATTTCTTCATATGTATTTTTTAGTTGATGACTCAAAATAGAGTTTTTTGTAAAACACATCTATTTATGTGTTAGAAACAGATGTGTTTTATATTTTGTTTAATGAATTATTGGGTGTCTACACCGCTATTCATCATTTCTTTCATCTTTTTCTGCATATCTTCCATAATTTTCATGAATTGATTATGCGTTACAGTTTCACCTTTTGTAGGAATGTTAACTTTTAATTCTTTATCCGAAAGTTTTAATTCTTTTAATGTGAAAATCATTGTTGTTCCTTGGTAATCAAATTGAGCTTTTACAATTAAACCAGGTAAGCCAGCTAAAGAAGTTGGTCCATCTTTTATTGGAATTTCTGGAGCAAACCAAGCCGTTACAGGAATAGAATCCATCATAACACCTTCTGCTTTTGTTGCTTTATATCCAGCAATATCAGTTTTCTCACGAGAAATTTTCCATTTGTAATCAGGAATTTGATCTTTAATCAAATATTGTTTTGTCCCCATATCAACTTCTTTGTAATACAAATTTGGAGTTACAGTAAAGTCTTTATAAGTTGGTTTATTATCGAAAGTTGCCATTTGTTGGGCAATCATTCCTCCTTGAGATTGAGCATTTCCTACTTTTTGTTCTAATACAAAAGTTGATTGTTTTGAATTACTTTTTAAGAAATAATTCATGAAAACACCCGCATCAATTTCAGCTTTTAACATTGGGCCAACTTGTGAACGATATTGTTGAGGAACTTGTGCCATTGTTTTGTCATAATCCAATTTCATTTCGCAAACATAAGTTGCATCGATATTTTGTGTTTTATTGTCTTGTGCGATAGAAACTGTAGTTGTGATAATTCCTAAGGCAAATGTTAAGATTGCTTTTTTCATAATTGTTGTATTTGTCTAATTAGTCTGCTTTTGTAGATTAATGTTACAGATGTTTTTTGAATTTATTCTAAAAAATAAAATGTCATTCAAAAAGTTAAGGATTTTCAAATGACATTTTTATCTAGCAATTTATTATTTTTTTATAATAAATACGTCGAGACATTTCCACCTTTTTTGATAAAATCTTCTTTCAATTCATCAAAAAGTTCTTGGTTAATAGCCTTTGTTGTTCCTTCTAAAATATATGTTGTATATCCCAATGCTAAAGCATCTTTTGCTGTATAATACACACAATAATCTGCTGCTAAACCGCATATGTATACACTTGTTACATTATGATCTTTCAAAAATCCATTTAGCCCTGTTGGATTCTTTTTATTCACATCAAAAAAAGCACTATACGAATCAACTTCTGGATTCATACCTTTTCGGATGATTGCACTTATTTTATTTTGCTTGATATCTTTGTGTATTTCAGCTCCTTTAGTGCCTTGTACACAATGATCTAGCCATAAAACTTGACGATTTCCACCTAATTCGATTACATCAAAAGGTTGTTTATCTGTGTGTTGAGAAGCAAAACTTTTGTGATTTGCTGGATGCCAATCTTGCGTTGCCACAACAACATCATACTTTTCTTGCAATTTGTTTATGCGTTCGATAATTTTATCTCCATCATTCACAGCCAACGAACCTCCTGGTAAAAAATCGTACTGCATATCTACGATGATTAAAGCTTTCATAGTATTTTATTTCTTAAGATTAATTTAGAATTAAATATAAGTTTTATAATATGAAATTGAACCAATTTTTATGAAAATTAATCGAATTTTAAGAAACCTTAATCTCGTTTATTTACGCCAGAATTTCTCATTTCTTCGAAACGTGAGCGTTGTTCTTGCATCAATTTATCAAATTCTGTTTGCGAAATAGCACCTTTATCTTTTGGTTTTTCGATTGGTTTTGTATTTGTTGATGTTTTGATATCTGTCAAAGAAATAATTTTAGAACCTTTAAACATTCCTCTGTTAATCTCTGTTTGTACTTCTGCGATTAAACCTGGTAATCCCCAATAATTTTCTGGACCAGTTTTATATTTCAACGTTGGAATGTACCAAACTGTTGTTTGAACACTATCAATAATAGCAGTTGCTTTTTTGGCTTCGTTGCCTAAAATTGTTTTCGTTTCGCGTGTTAATTTCCAATCAAAATTTTGCAAAGAATCTTTCACAACATAACTTTTCCCCATCATGTTTTGCTCTTTTAAAAGCAAATGATTTGTACTATTTTTATAAATATTATCTCCATTCATCGACATCATTCGCATCCCGCCACCACGTGGACCTCGTAATCCTTGACTTTGATCATTTGATATTTTTTCAACCATTTTATACAAGGATTCGTCTCCCAAAATAGTCAACTTAGCTTCTTGCGGCTCTTGAATGTTTTTCTTGAATTGCTCTTGCATTTCTTTTGGCATCGTACGTCCATTACCACCACTAGGAGGTTGAAACGTAAAATCGTCTGGTAAAATGATACGTGTTGTGTACGAAACTTCTACTTTTTCTTGTTGCGCAAAGGCCGAAAAACTAAATAGTAAAACAAAAACTGAAATTATTTTTTTCATTTTAAATGTGCTTATAGTTCTTAGACAAGAAATTGTATGAAATGTTTAACGATTGATAAAAAATATTTTCTTTAATCCTTACTCACACCTTCAGAACTCATCTGTTTTAATCTTTCCATGGCTTTTGCACTCAACGCTTTATATTCTTCGTTGGTGATTGTATTCTTATCTTTTGGTTTTTCGATTGGTTTGAGGTTTGGGATTTCTTTGACTTCTGTTGCGCGAATAATACTGCTTTCTATTCCTTTATTTTTTGAATTTTTGATTTCTACTTCTAATATCAACCCGGGTAAACCATTGTAAACTCCAGGTCCATCTTTTATCGCAATACTTGGAGTATACCATGCAGTTACAGTTGTTGTGCTATCCACAATTGCGATTGCTTTTTTGACATCAAAACCAATTAATTTCTTTGTTTCGCGTGTCAATTGCCATTTGTATTCAGTTAATTTATCTTTTATTGTATAAGTTTTGTCAAATGATTTTACACTTTTCAAATATTCTTTTGTATTCAAATTCTTGAACAACCCATTTCCTGAATCTCCAAAACTCATCGAAACTCTCATTCCGTTTCCTCCTTGTTGATTATCTATTTTTTCAACTTTATTGTAAGACGATTCGTTTTCATTGATTGTTAAGATAAAATCTTTTGGTTCTTGCATATTCTTAATCATGTCATTGTAGACATCAGTCGGAATTTGGCTTTCTTTACCATTTGTAGAAAATTTTACAGAACCTTTAAATTCTTCTGCATTTACTTTTACAATTTCTTGATAATTCACTTCAAGTTTTTGTGCAAAAGACGAAGTTGTAAGTAGAACGCAATAAGTAAATAATGTAAATAATTTTTTCATTGTAGTTTGATTTGTTGTACAATGATAGTAATATTTTTATATTCTACAATAATAGAATTAAAAAAATTATAGAAATTTTAAGAAATGATTTAATATTTGAAGACAGATTATTTTAAATCCTTAAAGTATTGACGTTTTTTGATAAAATACTGAAAAGGCAATAATTCTTTATCAGAATAGTTTTTAATTTGATGCTTTTGACGTTTTTTATACATTTTTATAAAGCCAAAATAAAAATGCATATGCGATAAGAAAACGGCCCAAACATGTGGAAGTCCTTGTTTTGGTAAAAAGGCAACAGCGGCAATTCCATCCATGGAAAGACGTGTGAAAAGCATTGGAAAAAGTTTGTTTGCAGGTAGATTTTTAAGCATCATCCACAAACTATTTCGGTAATTTAGATACCATTTTTTTGGATTGGCTTTATCCAAAGTTGCACCGCCCAAATGATAAACAGTCGATTCTCCACAATAATAAATTTTTCGTCCAGTATTGTTTAATCGCCAACACAAGTCGATTTCTTCCATGTGTGCAAAGAATTCTTCGTCAAAACCATTTTGTTCAAAGAAATCTTTTTTTCGAATAAATAAGCTTGCGCCAGTTGCCCAAAAAATTTGTGTGGAATCATTATATTGTCCGTTATCTTTTTCTAAAGTTGAAAAAACACGTCCGCGACAAAATGGATAACCAAACTTATCGATGAAACCTCCTCCGGCACCAGCATATTCAAAATATTCTTTGTTTTTGTAGTCTAATATTTTGGGTTGAATAGCCGCAATATCAGAATTATTATCGAATAACTTTTCAATTGGTTCTATCCAATTCTCAGTTACTTCGACATCCGAATTTAATAAACAGAAATATTCTACATCAATTTGTTTTAAACCTTCGTTATAGCCTTGTGCAAAACCATAATTTCCTTTGTTCTGAATGATTTTGACAGAAGGAAACTGAGTTGTCAACAATTCGATTGAATTGTCAGTCGACGCATTATCAATTACATAAATTGTTGCATTTTTAGAATTGTTAATAACTGAAGGTAAAAATTGAGGCAATAATTTTTCGCCATTCCAATTTAGGATTGCAATTGCTGTTTTCATGAATATTTAAAATTACAAATCGGCATATTTCCAACGTTTGTGGCTCCAAAGCCAATTATCTGGATGTTGTTGAATGGTTTGTTCTAAATGATGAAAAAATTGATGAACAATTTCATTTTCTTCAAATTTATCTTGTTGAGGTTGTAGTCGAATAAAAGTTGTGTGATAATGACCGCGTTTTATTTTTTCGGTTTGACAAAAGACAACAGCCATATCTTTGCGGCGTGCAATTTTATCAAAACCATTAAAAACAGGCGTTCTCTGATTCAGGAAATCAATAAAATAGTGAACAGCTGATTGTTTTGGACTTTGATCAGCAACAAATAAATACGCTAATTCTCCATCATTTGGAGCTTTCATCATAAAACGCAACACATCTTTCATGTCCAATGCTTTTGTTCCGAAACGCCCACGCATAGCGTTGATTTTATCGTTCCAAAAAGGATTTCGAATTTTATGATAAACAGCTGCACTTTCTTTTGTTGGTAAATGTTTCACCGTTCCAATAAACCATTCCCAATTGAAAATATGCCCACACATCATCATGACATCTCGTTTTTCAGTTTTTATTTCATTAAAAACGTCGAGATTAGAATATGTAAATCGTTTGTCCAATTCTTCTTGAGAAATAGAAAAACTTTTTAAAGTTTCGACCAAATAATCACAAAAATTTGCATAGAATTTTTTGTGAATAGCTTTGATTTCTTCCTGAGATTTTTTGGGAAAAGAGTTTTCTAAATTTGTTCTAATGACACGTCTTCTATAACCAATAACCGTGTACAACAGAAAGAACAGAAAATCCGAAAACCTGTATAAAACCGAAAGAGGTAAACGCGAAATTTGAAAAATTATGAAATAAAAAATGCTGTTCATTCGACAAACAAATAAGCGACAAATTTACGAATTAAATTTGTTCGTTGCTTGCCAAATTACATCTTTCGGCACTGGAGCTACGATTGTTATTTCTTCTTTTTTTACAGGATGCTCAAATGTAATGCGATGCGCATGTAAACAAATGCTTCCATCAGGATTAGAACGTTTAGCACCGTATTTCAAATCGCCTTTGATAGGACAACCAACCGAAGAAAGTTGTGCGCGAATTTGATGCGAACGACCTGTAAATAACTTCACTTCGACACAATGAAAAGTATCCAAAGCGCCTAAATAGGTGTATTCTAAAATTGCTTTTTTAGCATCAGGCGTTGGTTTAGAATAAACCGTTGTTTTATTATTTTTTGGATTTTTCTTTAGATAATGTTCCAATCTTTCGAAGTCTTTTGGAGGTTTACTCTGTACAATCGCGCGATAAACTTTGTCAATGTTTCGTTTCTGAAACATTTCGTTCATACGCGTTAAGGCTTTCGAAGTTTTAACAAAAATCAACACACCAGAAGTTGGACGATCCAAACGGTGAACTAATCCTAAGAAAACATTTCCAGGTTTGTTATCGCGGTTTTTTATATAGTCCTTTAGACTATCGATAAGTGGAATGTCGCCTGTTTCGTCTCCTTGTGCTAATTCGCCTGCTTTTTTGTTAATAATTAACAAATGATTATCTTCGAATAAAATTTCTGGATTCATGTTATTGAGAATAAGGTTTAGACTTAGAGAAAGTCAACCTAATTAATTAGAATTTATTTAATTTTTAATGCTTTTTTGAGTTTATTAATCTCAAAAATTGTAGCATTTAATTCTTCAAGAAGAAGATTTATTGTGTTTTCGTTAAAATATCCAACTTTCTGTCCATAATACAAATGAGATTTTGTTTCGAAAGCCGAACCTTTTGCGATTTCATAATATTTAACTTTATCATTAATACTAGATTTGCCAAAACCTTCAGCAATATTTGCTGAAATACTTTCTGCAGAACGTCTTATTTGTGATGTTAACCCATAATCTTCTGTTCGAGGTAAATTTGAACTTAACTCAAAAACTTGAACAGCGATATTCATTGCTTTTATCCAAATTGGCATTTCTGTGAAATCGTGATAAGGCATGTGGTAAGTTTAAGGTTTAGACTAAGATTAAGTTTAGAAAGAGGTTAAGATTGAGTTTTGTCTTTTCCTCAATCTCAACCTTAACCTTAATTTCTAATATTGTTCATTCGCATTTGGAAAGTCGCCCGATTTTACATCCGCAACATATTGTCCAATTGCTTGGTGAATTTGATCTTCTAAGTTTAAATATTTACGAACAAATTTTGGTTTGAATTCGTTGTTTAATCCCAACATATCATGTACAACTAAAACTTGACCGTCGCAACCTGCACCTGCACCAATTCCGATTGTTGGAATATTAACAGAGGCTGTTGCTTTAGCAGCTAAATCGGCTGGAATTTTTTCCATTACTAATGAAAAACATCCTAATTCTTCTAATAATTTAGCATCACTAATTAATTTTTCTGCTTCCGCATCTTCTTTTGCACGTACTTTATACGAACCAAATTGGTAAATAGATTGTGGCGTAAGACCTAAATGTCCCATAACAGGAATACCAGCATTTACGATACGACGAATAGATTCTTCGATTTCTTTTCCACCTTCTAATTTGATCGCATGTGCACCAGATTCTTTCATGATTCGAACAGAAGATTCTAAGGCTTTTTGCGGATCAGATTGATAAGTTCCGAAAGGTAAATCAACGACAACCAAAGCGCGTTTAGCACCACGAACGACACATTGAGCATGGTAAATCATTTGATCCAAAGTAATTGGCAAAGTAGTTTCGTGACCAGCCATTACATTAGCAGCAGAATCACCAACTAAAATAACTTCAGTTCCAGCCGCATCTACAAGCGAAGCGATTGTAAAATCGTAAGCCGTTAACATCGAAATTTTTTCTCCGGTAAATTTCATGTTACGCACAGTTTCGGTAGTGATACGTTTGATTTCTTTATTTACAGACATTACGTTTATATTTTTAACTTTTGTAAAGTTAATTTGAATATTAAAACAGAACTAATTTTGACTGATATTTTTTCCAGTTTGACAAATGAAGAACAAGATAAACGGTTCGTTGAAAATGAAATAACAATTTTTACAATTTTATAAACGTAAATATACTTGTCTATTTGCTCATTTTTAGTAAATTGGTATTCGAATTGAGAGAATTTCACTAAATTTGTTCTCTTAAACTAATTTTAAATAACCATAAATGAAAATAGCAATAGTGGGAACAGGCTACGTTGGTCTGTCTAACGCAATTTTATTAGCTCAGCATAATGAGGTAGTGGCGTTAGATGTTGTTCCAGAAAAGATTGCAATGCTCAATGCAAAAAAATCTCCAATTGAAGATAAAGAAATTATAGATTTTTTGCAGAATAAGGAGCTTAATTTTCTTGCGACTTTAGACAAAGAAACTGCGTATGCAAATGCAGAATATGTGATTGTTGCAACGCCTACGGACTATGATCCAAAAACAAATTATTTTAATACATCAAGTGTAGAATCGGTTATAAAGGATGTCAAGCAATATAATCCGAATGCTGTAGTTATTATAAAATCGACAGTTCCAGTTGGTTTTGTTGAAGATTTAAAATCACGATTAGAATATCAAAATATTATTTTTTCTCCCGAATTTTTGCGAGAAGGAAAAGCTTTATACGACAATTTATATCCATCAAGAATTATTATTGGTGAACAAAGCGAAAGAGCAGAAGTTTTTGCGAATTTGTTAAAAGAAGGAGCAGTTAAGAAAGATATTCCGACGTTGTTTACACATTCAACCGAAGCAGAAGCAATCAAATTATTTTCGAACACCTATTTAGCTTTGCGTGTCGCTTATTTTAATGAGTTAGATAGCTATGCACAAACATTCAACTTGGATAGTAAACAAATTATCGAAGGAGTTGGTTTAGATCCTCGCATTGGTTCGCATTACAACAATCCATCGTTTGGTTATGGCGGATATTGTTTGCCAAAGGATACGAAGCAATTATTGGCTAATTATGATGCAGTTCCGAATAATATTATTCAAGCAATTGTTGATGCAAACAGAACGCGAAAAGATTTTATTGCAGATTCTATCATCGCAAAAAATCCTAAAAAAGTTGGTGTTTATCGCTTGATTATGAAGTCAGGTTCGGATAATTTTAGAGCATCAGCAATTCAAGGAGTAATGAAACGTATTAAAGCAAAAGGAATTGAAGTGGTGGTTTATGAACCGGTTCTGAAAGAAGATTCTTTCTTTGGATCGAAAGTGATGAATGATTTTGAAGCTTTTAAACAAGAATGTGATGTGATTATCTCGAATCGAAATGCACCTGAATTAGCTGACGTGAAAGAGAAAGTTTATACGCGCGATTTGTTTGGAAACGATTAAAAATAACAACTATAAAATACTATGAAAACTATTTTAATTACAGGTGGAGCTGGATTTATCGGTTCTCACGTTGTAAGAGAATTTGTCTTAAAATATCCTGAAACGAAGATTATAAACCTTGATGCATTGACGTATGCGGGAAATTTAGAGAATTTGAAAGATATCGAAAGTAAATCAAATTACGAATTCGTAAAAGCTGATATTACTGACGCAAAACATATATTAGAAGTTTTTGAAAGACATCAACCAGATGGAGTAATCCATTTAGCTGCCGAATCTCACGTGGATCGTTCAATTACAAATCCGTTGGATTTTGTGATGACAAATGTGATTGGAACAGTAAATTTATTGAATGCTGCAAAAACGATTTGGAACAATAATTTCGAAGGAAAACGTTTTCATCATGTTTCGACAGATGAGGTTTTTGGCGCTTTGGGTGATGAAGGATTCTTTACGGAAGAAACTTCTTATGATCCGCATTCACCTTACTCTGCATCAAAAGCGTCTTCGGATCATTTTGTGAGAGCTTATCATGATACATATGGTTTGCCAATTGTGATGACGAATTGCTCAAACAATTACGGACCAAATCATTTTCCAGAAAAATTAATTCCGTTGTGTATTCATAATATTTTGAACGGAAATCCACTTCCAATTTACGGAGATGGAAAATATACACGCGATTGGTTATTTGTAATTGATCATGCAAAAGCGATTGATTTAGTTTTCCACGAAGGAAAAAATGGAGGTTCTTACAATGTAGGAGGTTTCAATGAGTGGAAAAATATTGATTTGGTAAAAGAATTGTGCAAGCAAATGGACGAAAAATTGGGTAAAGAAGCAGGAACTTCAGAACAATTAATCACATTTGTGAAAGATCGTCCAGGACACGATTTGCGTTACGCGATTGATGCAACAAAAATCAACGAAGAATTAGGCTGGAAACCAAGTGTGACGTTTGAGCAAGGTTTGAGTCTAACAATTGATTGGTTTTTATCAAACAAAGAATGGTTGTACAATGTAACGTCTGGCGATTACCAAAATTATTACGAAAAACAATATAATTAAATAGTTTTAGGTTCTGGAAAAAGAACCTAAAATTTTAAACAACCTAAATTTATTTATTTTATGAGTTTAAACTCAGAAACAAATCAAAGTTGGTCTAACGTAATTACTTCAAAAAATAGTTTATTTTCTTTAAATTTAAAAGAAGTTTGGCGTTACCGAGATTTGGTTTATATGTTAGTGAAACGTGATTTTATTACGTCTTTCAAACAGACTATATTGGGGCCGATTTGGTTTTTTATCAATCCGATTCTTACAACAGTAATGTTTGTTATTATTTTTGGAAGAGTGGCGGGATTATCAACTGATGGAACTCCAATGTTTGCTTTCTATTTGGCAGGGAATATACTGTGGAATTATTTTTCTTCCTGCTTAACAGGAACAGCTTCTGTTTTTAGAGGAAATGCTTCTATTTTTGGGAAAGTTTACTTTCCTCGTTTGGTCATGCCACTTTCTGTTGTAACCTCTAATTTAATGCGATTTGGTGTTCAGTTTGCATTATTTATTATAGTTGTGTTATATTATTACTTTACTGGTGCATCTATAGAACCAAATATGTGGTTATTAGCAACACCATTTTTGATTATTTTAATGGCTGCATTTGCACTAGGAACAGGAATGATTTTATCATCTTTAACAACGAAATACCAAGACGTAAACATGTTATTGGGATTTGGTGTTTCATTAGCTATGTACGCGACACCGGTCATAATGCCCTTATCATCTTTTCCTGATAAATATAGATGGTTAGTTGAATTAAATCCTTTAACAGGCATTTTTGAATGTTTCAAATATGGATTTTTAGGTAAAGGAGATTTTACAATTGGTTTATTAGGTTACTCAACGTTGGTGATTTTTGTTCTTTTAGTAATTGGAACATTGATTTTCAATAAAGTAGAAAAATCATTTATGGATACTGTTTAACTTTTTAAGAATTTAATTATGTCAAAAAATATAGTTTTAGATGTTGAAAATGTTTCGAAACAGTATCGTTTAGGTGAAGTAGGAACAGGTTCGTTGCAACATGATATGAAGCGTTGGTGGGCGAATGTTACAGGAAAAGAAGATCCTTATCTTAAAATAGGCGAAACTAATGATCGTACGCAAAAAGGAGACTCAGATTATGTTTGGGCGCTAAAAGATATTAACTTTCAAGTGGAACAAGGACAGGCTGTTGGGATTATTGGACGTAATGGAGCTGGTAAATCAACATTGTTGAAATTACTTTCTCGCGTTACTAAACCAACAACTGGTTCTATTAAGTATAAAGGACGTATTGCTTCTTTGTTAGAAGTTGGTACAGGTTTCCATCCTGAAATGACGGGACGTGAAAATATTTATTTGAACGGAGCAATTCTTGGAATGACGCGTAAAGAAATCACACGCAAGTTCGATGAAATTGTAGATTTTGCAGGCGTAGAACGTTATATTGATACACCTGTCAAACGTTATTCTTCGGGGATGTATGTTCGTTTAGCTTTTGCTGTAGCCGCGCACTTAGAATCTGAAATTTTAATTGTAGATGAAGTGTTAGCGGTTGGTGATGCCGAATTCCAAAAGAAATGTCTTGGGAAAATGGGAGATGTTACAAAAGGAGAAGGTCGTACCATTTTGTTTGTGAGCCATAATATGACGGCAGTAAAAGAGTTATGTAATACAGGTATTCTAATGAAATATGGAGAAGTGAGTTACAAAGGTGATATGCTTGAAACTATTTTAGAATACCAAAAAGATTACGAATTATCGAATAGCTATATTGCTCAAAATTTGGATGAAGCTGTAGGGAATACTAATATTAAAATTCTTGAATTTTCGGCGAAACCAATAGAAGGCAAAATAATAGATGTAGAGTCTGGAATTCGTGTTAAACTTCAATTTTATAATGCTCAACCTAATATTAATCTTGATGCAACTTTTGAGCTACGCAATTTTGAGGAATTAGTTGTTTATCATGTAGGGAAATTAGTAACTGAGAATAATGACTCTAAATCAGGAATATATACAATAGAGTTTGATATGCCTGCTGGTATGTTGAATGCTGGAAATTATTATTTTAAGCTAATATTTGGAAAAAATCAATCAGAAGCATTGTTTAATATAGATAATCTAATTGGTTTTGAAGTAGAGAATGTAAAAGTAGGAACAAAAACGCATATTTATCCAGGTGTTATTCGCCCTAATTTTGATTATAAAATTGATTTTCAATTATGAAACCTAAAATCATAACTTTAGATAAAATAGGTTCATCACAGCTTGGGTATATAACTATTGCTGAAGCTCAAAAAAATATTCCGTTTGATATAAAAAGGGTTTATTGGACCTATTATACACCGCAAGATATTGTGCGTGGAGGACATGCTCATAAAATTTTGGAGCAAGTAATATTTGCTGTTTCTGGAACAATTACATTCAATACAGAAGATCAAAAAGGAAATAAAGATACCTTTGTACTAGATCATCCTAATAAAGGACTTTATATACCTAAATTAATTTGGCGTGATATTCATTTTACACATAATGCAGTTTTATTGTGTTTAGCTTCTGAACATTATACAGAAGAAGATTATTTTAGAGATTTTAATGAATTTAAATCTTATTCAAAATGATTAATGTACTGATAACATCTTTTGGTTCTAATACAAGTATTGGCGTTGCAAAATGTCTGAAAGATGATGGATGTTTTATAATAGGAACTGATAGTAACCCTTTTTATGAATGCAACGGTTTCAAGTTTGCGAATATTATAGAGCAATTACCTTATTATAATAATCCTTTGTATGAGGAAAAATTATTAAGAATAGTAAAAGATCATAATATAAATTGTATAATACCAATTCATGATAAAGAGATAGAAGTTATTTCGAAAATGAAAGACGAGGGAAGATTAGAAAATGTAAATGTTTCAGTCAACCAGTTTTCTATTGTAAAATTATGTAATGATAAGGCTCAAATAAATGAGTTATTAAAAGAAATTATTCATGTGCCTAAAGTTTATACTGAACTTTCTGAAGATATAAATTTTCCTATTATCATTAAAGATAACGATGGTGTTAGTAGTAAAGACATTAAAGTAATCTTAAATAAAGATGATTTCAAAGAAAAAGATTTTACAAATAAAATTATTCAGGAATATATTAACGGAGAAGAATATACTGTAGATTGTTTTTCGAGTTATTGTGATGATAATCTTTTTTATTACGCTGTAAGAAAAAGGGTTGAAACTAAATCAGGAATGAGTGTCAAGAGCGTCATTGTAGAGAATTTTACGATTGGAGAATGTTGCAAAAAAATTCACGAAATACTAGGTTATAAAGGTGTTTCTAATATACAATTTATAGTAAAAAATGACATTCCATATTTTATTGAAATTAATCCTCGATTTGCAGGAGGAGGAATTTTAACCTATAAATCAGGGTATAACTTTCCATTGATGACGATTAATGAACTTTGTAATAATAAGATCGATTCTGAGGCTAAATTACAAATTGGGAATAAAATGGTAAGATATTATGAAGAAACCTTTTTTAATGAATCCAACGATTGTATTAGACTTTGATGATACTTTAATTGATACAAAGCAGAGACAGTATCAGGTAATTAAAACATTTTTCAATTCCTACCAAATAGAGATAAGTGATTTTGAGAATTATCTAAAATATCGAATATTAAACAAAGCAAGTAATACAGATTTTGCTAGTCAATATTTGAATAATGAAATACAATTAGAAGATTACAAAAACTATTTCAAAACCAGAATAGAATCTGATGATTTCTTAAAATATGACCAACTAATTGTTGAGGTAGAATTATTAAAAAAGATTTCTTTAAACTATAAATTAGTACTACTATCATTAAGAACACATTATAATCAAGGAGAAAAGCAGCTTAGTCAATTAGGACTAAAAGAATATTTTTCGGAAATTTATTTTTTAAAACATCATGAAATAAATCCTAAAACGGATATTTTAATTAACTTAAAACAAAAGTTTTATCCTGTTACCTTTATTGGTGATACTATTAGTGATTATGAAGCTGCAAATAAAAGTGAAGTAGATTTTTACGGAGTTAATACAGGATTATTTTCTCTGTCTAATAATATAAATACTTTTGAAGATATTAATCAATACTTAATAACTAAACTATAAAATACGGATGACAAAATTTAGCCAAGAAAAATTAGAAAATGTTGCAGAAAACAGCCTTTATACAACGTTTACGAATAAAATGACAATAGAATATTCTTTTGAAGTTTTCAAAAGATTTTTAAAAAAAGGAAGTATTTTGGAGTTGGGGCCAGCTGAAGGTCTAATGACAAACTTTCTTAAAGATTTAGATCAAAACTTAACAGTAATAGAAGGTTCTAAAATTTTTGCAAATCAATTAAAAGATAAGTACCCAAGTATTCATGTAATTAATAGCTTATTCGAAGAAGCTGAACCTAATCAGAAGTTTGATAATATTGTATTGGGACATGTATTAGAGCATGTTGAGGATCCTCATATTTTACTTAATCATATAAAACCATGGTTAAAAGAAGATGGCGTTATATTATGTGCTGTTCCTAACGCACGATCATTACATAGACAAGCAGCTGTTGAAATTGGTTTTATTAGTAGTATTTTCGAGATGAGTGAAAAAGATATTCATCATGGACATATGCGTATTTATACTCCTGAAACATTACAAGAAGATTTTCTTAAGGTAGGTTATAAAGTTGAACATAGAGGTGGCTATTGGTTAAAACCATTAACAGATAGTCAACTAGAAGTTGTTTTAGATGAATCTATGTTGAGAGGATTTATGAAATTAGGGGAATCTTATCCAGATATAGCGGGGGAGATTTATATAGTAGCCAAAGTCTAATTTTATATGAAGGAAATATTTAGAATTGATGATAATATTTTTTATCATTCAAAATGGCAAGATAGATCAGCTTCACAAAAATTCAAACATTCCCTTATTTTACCTATAAACACTTATTCTCCTTGGAATGGTGATAGCGATTTCGTGTCAGCTTATGAAAAAGCAAAAAACAATACTTTGTTAGACATTTATAGATGTTATGAACTTTGGGATCTTGCAAAACAATACTCCAACAAAGATGGAGATATATTAGAGGTGGGCGTTTGGCGAGGAGGATCTAGCTTATTGTTAGCAAGTGCAGATAATGGAAAAGGTCATGTGTTTTTATGTGATACTTTTTCTGGAGTTGTAAAAGCATCAGATAAAGATAGTATTTATAAAGGAGGAGAACATGCTGATACTTCAGAGGAAGAAGTAAAACAACTTTTCGCAACTGCAGGTATTTCCAATTACTCAATTTGTAAAGGGATATTCCCAGACGAATCTGAACAAAATGTAACCTCAGAAAAATTCAAAATTTGCCATATAGATGTAGATGTTTATCAGTCTGCAAAGGATATTTTTGAATGGGTACATCCTAAGTTAATAAAAGGGGGAGCTGTTATTTTTGATGATTATGGATTTGCAGCGTGTGAAGGAATCACAACTTTGGTGCATGACATAATTTCAGAATACCAAAATTACATCAAGATTTATAATATTAATGGGCATGCTATTTTAATAAAAACAGATGATTAAATTCCTAGACTTACAAAAAATAAATCTATTATATCAACAAGAAATTGAACAAAAGCTATTAGATGTTTTTCGTTCGGGTTGGTATCTAATGGGCGAAGAAGTAAAAAACTTCGAGAATAATTTGGCAAATTATATTGGAGCAAAACATGCAATAGGAGTGGCTAATGGTTTAGATGCTTTGCGCCTTATTTTTAGAGCGTATATAGAACTTGGTGTGATGAAAGCTGGCGACGAAGTTATTGTTCCTGCGAATACGTATATTGCTTCAATTCTAGCACTTTCAGACAATGGATTATTTCCCGTTTTGGTAGAGCCAGATGATACGACTTTCAATCTAGATATTACGAAGATAGAAGCTGCCATTACAACTAAGACTAAAGCAATCCTGATCGTTCATTTACAAGGAAGAATTGTTTTTAGTGAAGAATTGAAATCTATCACAGCTAAACATAATCTGAAGATTGTCGAAGATAATGCACAAGCAATTGGGGCTACTTGGCAAGATATTAAATCTGGAAATTTGGGAGATGCAGCAGGATTTAGTTTTTATCCTGGGAAGAATCTTGGTGCGTTAGGAGATGCGGGTGCAGTTACGACAAATGATGACGAACTTGCAAAAACTATTCGTGCAATTGCCAATTATGGATCTAACCAAAAATATGTGAATATCTATAAAGGATTAAATTCTCGCTTAGATGAATTGCAAGCTGCTGTTTTGGATGTGAAACTAAAATACATTGACAACGAAAATGAAGCTCGCAGAATAATTGCAAAACGTTTTCTTTCAGAAATCAACAATCCAAAAATTATTCTTCCTGAAAATCCTAAAGATGAAAACGAACATGTATGGCATGTTTTTGTCGTAAGATCTACAGATCGAGATCAACTACAAAACTATTTGAACGAAAAAGGAATACAAACCATCATACATTACCCTATTCCACCTCATCATCAAGAGGCTTACAAAGAACTAAAAGATTTATCTTTTCCAATAACTGAGGCTATGCATAACGAAGTATTGAGCTTGCCTATTTCTTCAATATTGACGGATGAAGAAGTGAGTGAAATTATTAATGTAGTGAATCAGTTTTAATATAGATATGTCTGTTATTCAGGAAAATAATCGTTACTTAAAAAAGAATATTAAAATTGCAAAATTATTATACCATCAAGGATTATATGAAGATTGTATAAATCAAATAGAAAAAACGGCTCAATTTGCGTGGCATTTTTATTCAGGAATATATAGGAGTAATAAGTTAGAAAACCTTTTAAATGATATAGGTAGCCAATTAGTGTATAATAATTCTAAAAAAATTATAAGAAATAATTTAGGGAAATTTAAAATTATTCATATATGTTCAGAAGTATATGAGACAGGAGGTCATACAAAGTTAATGTATAATTGGATAAATGTTGATAGCGAACATGATCACTCTATTGCAACTACAAGATTAAGTTTAGATCAACTTAAAAATCTGACAAAGTTTTATACGTCCTCTATTAATGAAAGTAATTTATATTCTGTTAAAACAGATTCTAAAATAGAGAGTGCAAAACAATTGACTAATATACTCTCTGAAGGTTATGATTTAATAGTCTTACATACACATCCAGATGATTGTTTGGTGAATTTAGTATTTTCTAATCCTCAATTAGAAATACCCGTTTTTATGGTGAATCATGCCGATCATGTTTTTTGGTTAGGTGCTTCTGTAATAGATGTTTTATTACAGATTAGGGAAACGAATATATCTGCAGACAAATTAAGAAGACAATTGAAAAATCAATTTTTTCTACCAATACCTATTGTTCTTGAAGAAAATAAAACACCAAATGTTTTAAAAGATTATAAAATAATTAATTTGCTATCTACAGGCTCTTACTACAAATATCTACCTGATGGTAAATACAATTTTCTTGAAGAGATGAAACGATTAGTCAATAAGTTTCAGAATGTAGTTGTTCATATAGTAGGTATTGATAAAGATTCAGACTATGCACTACAATATAAGCACGAAAGAATAATTTACCATGGATTAATAAACCAAGAAAAATTAGAAATAATAGAAGATAAAACAGATATATACTTAGAAGGGTTTCCTACTCCATCTTTTATGTCTTTGTTAAAACCAGCATTAAAAAAAATACCTTTTCAGTTACATTATAATCCTTCTTTAGTTTATAAATTATTTAATGATGATTCAGAATATTATATAGATTATCCTAATAATATAGAAGAATGGAGAAAGGCTATAGAAAAATTAATAAATAACGAGGAATATAGATCAATAGTAGCTCAAAAACAATTTGAATATGTTAGCCAATCTTATCAGTTGTCCTCTTGGAAAGAAAAAATAGCTGAATTATATAAAAACTCTAAGATACTCGTTCATCATATAAATAAAGAGAATAAAGATATTTATATTGAGGGCGAAAATGAATCTAAAATAGCTTTATTAGAATATGATGTGAAAATTTCACATTTTCAGTATACCGAAAAACTTAATTTACTAAGTAAGTTGCAAGTATATTACTATAGTAAGCATAAACACAATAAAATACATTATCAATTAAGTTCAGGAATTTATTATTATCTTAAAAATAAAGACACTCGTTTTTTTTAAATTATATATATCATGAGTATTGAAAGAAGCTCTAATAACTTTGATTTTCTACGACTTATCTTTGCAAGTCTTGTAATAGTTTCACATTCATTTCCTCTAACAGGGAAACAAGAATGGTTTGAAGTGCATACAAATGGACAATTTGGATTAGGAAGCCTTTCTGTTAATATATTTTTTGTCCTAAGTGGATATTTAATTTTTATTAGTTTAAAATATAGCAAAACTATAAAAAATTATCTTTGGAAAAGATTATTAAGATTATATCCAGCATTAATTATCCTTGTATTAGTCACAATGATAATTTTACCAATATTTTATACAGGAAATAATATATTTTCCGAAGCTAGTTACAGAAGTTATCCACATAGAGTCTTATCCTTGTATAAAGTACAATATGAGGTTAATCACGTATTTGAGACTAATCCATATCCTAAAGCAATAAATGGAAGTTTATGGTCGCTTAGTTATGAGTTTACAATGTATATAGTTTTAATGCTTTTATTTCCATTTAGAAAAAATAAAAGTAGTTTTATCTTGATTATACTTGGATTTATTATTTCATATGTCTTACACATTTATCGACCTGAATTTTTGTCTAAAATTTTATCAATAATTTATCTTGATTCAGTAGAATTATATCGTTTGTCAACCTATTTTTTAACAGGTAGTTTATTAAGTTTTATTGATTTAAAGAGAATAAATTCTTTTACTATAAGAGTTATGCTGTTTTTGATTCTTATAGCATCTTTGTATTTTAATTTTTTCAAATTTGTAGCACCTTTTGTTTTACCAGTTCTTATATTACTAATTGGTATTTTAAAAACAAATTATATTAGTTCGATAGGAGAAAAATTTGGAGATATTTCATATGGTGTTTATATCTACGGTTTTTTAGTTCAGCAATGTTTAATGAGTTATTTCAAATTAAATGTATTCGAATTGACATGTTATAGTCTAATTATTACATTTTTATTAGCTTATTTATCTTGGCATTTTATAGAAAAACCAATGCAAAAATTTAAGAATCTTATATTATGAAAAATGAACTTGCGATTATAATTCCTTATTATAAGATTGATTTTTTTGAACAGACTTTGCAATCAATATCTAAGCAAACTGACAAACGTTTTTCATTGTATATTGGCAATGATGCAAGTCCAAATGATCCATTGCCAATAATTAATAAATATTTAAAATCAAACGAGTTTAAATATTTCGATTACAAAGAAAACTTAGGTGGTGAAAATTTAGCTTTGCAGTGGGAACGAATTTTAGAAAATGTAACAGAAGAATGGTTTCAGATTCTAGGAGATGACGATATGATTTCTGATAATTTTGTGGAAGAGTTTTACAGGAATATTGATAAAATTAAACGAAATAAAATAAATGTTATTAAAGTTAGTCAAGTTTGGATTGATGAAAGTGATCTGTTTTTGAATGAGATAACATCTTTAGAAACCATCATTGATGCTAAAAAACATTTTTTAATAGAATACAATCATCAATTTAGATCAAGTCTATCAGAGCATTTATTTCATCGAAATGAATTTTATAAGTATGGATTCAAAAAATTTCCTTTAGCATGGCATTCCGACAATTTAGCTGTTTATGAAACAAGTAATTTTTCTAAAATATACTTTATAAACAATGCATTAGTTAGAGTTAGAATGTCTGACGTAAATATCTCAAATCGATCAGATGATTTACAAATTAAATTACAAGCAAGTCATTTATATAGGGAATACATTTTGTTAAATTATCTAGATTTTCTTCCTAAAAAATTAATATTAGAAGAACTTAGAAAATATAGAGAATACATTTGGAAAAATAAATTGGCATCTAATATATCTTTATTTAAATCGTATTTGAAAATTGGCGAAATTAGAAAAGCATTAGGATCTTTAAAATATTAGTATGAAAAGTGAACTTATTTCAGTTATCGTGCCTTGTTATAATCAAGCAAAATATTTAGATGAATGCCTACAATCAGTTTTAAATCAAACTTATCAAAATTGGGAATGTATCATTATTAATGATGGTTCTACAGACAATTCAGAAGAAGTTGCTAGAAGATGGTTAAATAAAGATTCTCGATTCAGATACTTTTATAAAGATAATGGAGGAGCAGGTTCAGCAAGGAATCTAGGATTAAAAAAATCGAATGGAACATGGATTCAATTTCTTGATGGAGATGATTTTATAAATAAAGATAAGTTGTCTTTAGTTGAAAAAGTAGAGCTTAAGATTAATTTTATTTATACAGATTTTAATTTGTATAGTAATGGTGAAATTTTGCCTCCATTTTGTGATTTGTCAAGGTATCAATTAACTATTTCAAATTTAATTACCTATTGGGACAATGGATTTAATATTCCTATTCATTGTCCAATAATAAAACGTGAATTAATTGGTGATTTACGTTTTATAGATGAATTTAAATTACATGAAGATTGGTTGTTTTGGATAATGTTATTTAATGATAAAGATGTTAATGTGAAATTCGATAATAACGCTTATGCTTTTTATAGAGATCATACATTGAATACTACAAAAGATCAAAATAAACTTGAATTAAATTCAAATAAAGTCTATAATTATGCATACAATACTGTTCTTAATTCTGAAAATAAAGCTATTTTATTTGCTTCAATTGTTTCAAAATATACAATCTCCAGAAGTCAATTATTTATAAATATTAAAGAACTAGATAAATTAAGAAATAATAAATATTTTAGAATGAGGAGGTTTTTATATAAAATATTAAAATTTTAATATAGAATTATGCTAAAAGTATCTGTAATTATCCCAAATTATAATCATTCTTCTTACCTTAAAGAGCGTATAGATTCAGTGTTAAATCAAACTTTTCAAGATTTTGAAGTTATTATTTTGGATGATTGTTCAACTGATAATAGTAAAGAAATTATTGAAGCATATAGAAATCATCCTAAAATTTCTCATATAGTTTATAATGAGAAAAATTCAGGTTCTACTTTCAAACAATGGAAAAAAGGAATAGAATTGTCAAAAGGAGAATGGATTTGGATAGCAGAAAGTGATGATTGGTGTAATTCATTATTTTTAGAAACTTTAATAAGTGATACCGATGATAATCTATCAGTCATATATTGTCAAAGCGTTACTTATTTGCCTAATAATTTACAATTAATTAGACACGATTTACATCCATATGTAATAGATATTGATTCAGATAAATTTATTAATGAATATCTATTAAAAGGAAATGTAATATATAATGCTAGTATGGCTATTTTTAAAAAATCAAAATTTTTAAAAATTACATCAGATGAATATACTAAATATAAATTTTGTGGAGATTGGATTTTTTGGTCAGAATTAGCGTTTTTGGGAAAAGTTAGGAGATATAATCGTTTATTAAATAATTTTAGAAAAACAGATGATAACAACGTAACTTCAAGAACAGTTAAATTGGGAAATAATTATATTGAAGATGTTAATGCTTTACATTATTTTAAAAATAAATATAATTGTAACCATGTAATTTATATAAAAGAACTTAAAAAATATTATTTTAAATCTAAAGAAATAAATTTAGAAAATCCTATTAAAAATAAAATTAAGGATAATTTTATTGAGATATTGGGTAACAAAAAAATTCTATTTTGGGATTTAAAGTATTTTAAAAATAAATTAATTACTAATATTTATAAAAAAATTAAAGAAAATGTTTGATTTATCAATAATTATAGCAAATTATAATAATGGACATTTCTTTAATGACTGTTATAAAAGTTTAATTAATCAAACTCATAAAGATTTTGAAGTAATTATAATTGATGATTGTTCGACAGACAATTCAATTCAAGTAATAGAAGAATTGGTTAAAGGGGATTCAAGATTTAAGCTTTACAAGAATGAAATAAATTTAGGATATCAAAAAACACTTATAAAGGCAATAGATTTATGTACAACAAATCTTTTTGGAAGATTGGATCCTGATGATGCATTAATTAATACTGCAATTGAAAAAAGTATAGATGCACATATAAAAAATCCATCATGTGGTTTGGTGTATTCTAACACAATTCATTGCGACCATATGTTAAAACCTTTAGAGGTAATTAAGGGTAAGCAAATTACCGATTTAATATTTTTAAATGGTGAAATTTCACATTTTGCAACGTTCAAAAAAAAATATTATTTAGAAACAGATGGTATTGATATTCATAATAAAAGAGCGGAAGATCAAGATATTTATATGAAAATGTGTGAAGTATCTCAAGTGTTTTATCTTGATGAAGATTTATACTTATATAGAATTCATAATAATGGTGCATCAACAAATAAAAATAGAAATAAAGCTTTGTTTTGGTATTGGGTAGCCATTATTAAAGCTGCTGAAAGGAGAAATATAAATGTAGAAGATGATTTTATAAGCAATTATGTGAGAATGTACAAATATCAAGATTTATATAATAAGTATAATAAATTATTAAATAATCGTTGGATAAAATTGGGTTTTAAATTGGGCTTAATTAAAAAATATAAATAAAATGAATACACCCTTTTTTTCTATAATTATACCTGTATATAATGTAGAAAAATATATTTATAGATGCGTAGAGAGTGTACTTAACCAATCTTTTTTAGATTTTGAAGTCATAATTGTAGATGATGATTCTCCAGATTATTCTATTAAAATTATTAATGAAAATTTTAGTGATAATCGTATTAAAATTATTTCTAAAAATAATGGAGGATTAAGTGATGCTAGAAATTTTGGCTTAGAGCATGCTTGTGGTGTGTATGTGTGGTTTATTGATAGTGATGATTATATTACAATAAATGCTTTAGAAAAGATATATAGTACTCTGAAATTAAATATCAATATAGATATAATAACTTTCAATATGAAAGTTTGTTTTGAAAATAAAAATAGAGAAACATATGTACTAGAAAATGCACCAGAGAATACAGAATTAATGAGTTCATATAACTATATACAAAAATATAATATATTTCCTTATAATGCGACATTACAATGTTATAAAAGATCATTTTTAATAACTAAAAATTATAAATTTACTAAAGGTATTTATTTTGAGGATATTTATCTAAACTTAGATATTTATAAAGAAGGCGCCTCTATTATAGGCATAAAAGAAGTTTTATATACATATTATAGGAGAGAGGATTCAATAACTTCAATGAGAATAAACGAAAATCATTTGATTTCTCAAATGAAGGTTTTAAAAAAAGTATATAACTTTTATATTCAAAATGATACACCTAAAAAATATTTCAAAGAACGACTAATAATTGAATACAATAGAATAAAAGCTCTTTATAATAATAATTTTTTAGATATAGATTATGGAATTATAAAGAATATTGAAATTCCTTCAGATAATAATAAGAGTATAGCTAATAAATTAGAAAGGTTATTTTTTTACTATTTTCCACTTTTTGTATTAAAATATCAAGTGTTATTTAGAAAAATGAATACGCTTGAAAATATATTATTTAAGAAATAATAATGAAAACTATTTATAGATACTTAGTTAATTTTATTTGTCTATTTTATTCTAATAATATTCGCCGTAAAAAGCGAAAAGAATTTTTACAAATTCCTTCTATTCTTAGAAAAGATTTTAAGACAAAAAAAAATATTAAAAAAATTATTAATTCCGAGGTAGCTGAAAAGTCTATTCTTATTGTAGAGCCTAATCCTTATCATTTTGAAATACAACCAGGTTATTGTAAATATTTTCAAGATTTAGGCTATGAGGTTGATGTTATAGCGCAACCAAATTTAAGAGAAGATTTTGCATATCAATATTATCCAAAAGTACCAAAGATTTATTATTTATCTCTGAAGTATCAGAAAAAAGCATTGAAACTATCAAAAATTAAAAATTATGATTTTGTCTTTTTTGCTACTTCTGTAATATCTTCTGATAACCTTAGGACGTCTTATGTCAATTGGCTTGGATTTGAACCGCAAGCAAAACATGGAATTTTTATGGTAGAACATAATGTAATCCCTTTTGTAAAAGACTATGGTCATGAAAAATACATAGAACAAAATAGAAGTTTTACATTGGCTGGTCAATACAATATTCCTATGCTAAATCCTCATTATTTTGGAAATATTAAACCAACTACACTATCGGGGAATAATATTTTTGTAGCAATTGTTAATGAAAATCAAAATATAGAACTATTATTTAATGCATGTAAGAATTTGATTAATCAAAATATTACGAATTTTAGTGTAATTATCGCTGGAAGATCTGTGGTTGATGAAATACCAGATAATTTACAAAATTATATCAGTAGGACAGGAATCATTAATTTTACAAAACTATGGGAAATTTATAATAATGCTGATTTTATTATTCCAATGTTAAATCCTGAAATAGACAATCAGTTAAGATTTAAAGATGGTTCAGTTACTGGAAGCTGGCAAATTATACTAGGTTTTTCGAAACCAGCTATAATTCATAAAGACTTTTCAAATTTTTATAGATTAAACAAAAATAATGCTTTGATATTTGAATCTAATTCTGAACTTTCAGTAATAATGAACAAAGCAATTAATATTAACTCATACAAATACAAATCGTTACAGAGTAATATAAAGGAATTATCTGATATTATTTATAATGAATCTATAAATAATCTTAAATTAAGTATCGATAATATAAGAAATAACTATCCTAAATGATCCCAAAAATAATCCATTACTGTTGGTTTGGAGGTAATCCAAAGCCAGAATCTTTTTATATCTGTCTTGATAGTTGGAAGAAAATCTTACCCGATTATGAAATAATTGAGTGGAACGAAACCAATTTCGATATCAATTGTTGTGAATATGTAAAGTTAGCTGCTGAATCAAAGAAATGGGCATTTGTTTCTGATTATGCCCGTGCATTAGCTTTGTATGAAATGGGAGGGATTTATATGGATATTGATGTAGAAGTCAAGTTTTCATTAGACGAATTTTTAGTTCATCGCGCATTTTCAGGGTTTGAAATCAAAGGTTCGCCTTTTACAGCATTATGGGCTACAGAAAAAGGACATCCATGGGCTAAACGTGTAATAGATTTTTACAATGAAAAAACAAGTTTTGATTTAACAACTAATACTGTGTTTGTATCAGATTTGTTAGTAAAAGAATATGGCATTGATCCAAATCGAGATGAATTACAAGAAGGTAAAGATGGAATCGTAATTTATCCTTCTACCTATTTTTGTTTGGATTTACCTAAGAATTATGCATCTCATCATTTTGTAGGAACTTGGCATGATAGAGATTATCCAAACCCTTTCAAAGATTATGTCCATGCGTACTATAAAACTAGAGTTTTTTCAGAAATAGAGAATGGGAAAAAGGAAGTACATAATGTAATTTTTAATCATAAAATGATTGAGGTTGATAAAGTATTAAATCAAATACCTTTTAGAATGATCGTTAGGTATGTATTAAATAATCTTTTTAGTAAACGATAATGATTGCAATAATTTACGGCACAAGACCAGAGTTTCTAAAAGTTTATCCATTAATATTAGAAGCCCAGAAACGAAAAATTGACTTTATTACAATTAATACAGGTCAGCATACATCTATGCTAACAGAGATGGAAGATTTGTTTAATTTTAAGGCAAATTATAATCTAAAAGTTCAATCTAGTGAATTTTCAAATTCAAACCTTTTAGCTAAATTAATTAATGATATAGCAGAAGTAGTAAAAGAGGAATCTATTGAAAAAATTATAGCACAAGGAGATACTTTTACTGTTTTAGCATCATCTGTAGTTGCATTTGTAGAGAAAAGGAAATTTTACCATATAGAAGCTGGACTGAGAACTGATGATATACACTTCCCGTTTCCAGAAGAATATAATCGACGAGTAGTTTCATTAACATCGGATCTTAATTTCGCTCCAACAAGTTTAGCAGCTAATAATTTATTGGCAGAGAACATTAACGAATCTAAAGTTGTAATAACAGGAAATACAATTATTGATTTGTTACACTATGTTTTAGACAAAGAAAATGTCAATTTAGAGTATGGTAATGATGTTTTTATAACAGCCCATAGAAGAGAAAACATAGGAGAGAATATGTATTCGATTTGTAGTGCAATTAGAGAATTAGCGGAAGAAAACCCTGAAATAATTTTTCATTGGAGTCTTCACCCAAATCCAAATACTAGGAAATTTATTTTTGAAGCTTTTAAAGAGATCCCAGACAATATTAATTTTATAGAACCTCTAAATTATATTGATGCTGTAAAACTTATGGCAAAATCAAGATTATTAATCTCAGACTCAGGAGGAATACAAGAGGAAGCCCCAACTTTACAAAAAAGAATCATTATTCTTAGAGACGAAACCGAACGACCAGAAGTATTAGATTGTGGTTGTGGTATATTAGTGGGAGCTGATAAGGATAAAATAAAGAAAGAGTTTTACAAAGAATTAAATAGAAGTTCTAATACTTTTATTAATCCTTTTGGGAATGGTTGTGCTTCTCAATTAATATTTGATAGGATATGATTGTTGGAAAAGGATTGATCGCAAATTTATTTACAGAAGTAGATTTGGATGAGGTTGTTTTCTTTGCTTCAGGCGTTTCTAATTCTTCTGAAACTAGAAAGGGTGAATTTTTACGTGAACAAAATTTAGTTGAGGATACATTAGCAAATAATCCTGAAAAGTTGTTTGTTTATTTTAGTACATGCTCTATATACGACTCTTCAAAATACAATTCTTTGTACGTTTTACATAAATTGCATATCGAGGAAATCATCAAACAAAAAGCAAAACATTTTCTTATTTTAAGAGTTAGTAACGCTGTTGGAAGAGGAGGAAATCCTAATTTGCTAATGAATTATATATCTCGTCAAATTTTGAATGACCAAGAATTAGTTGTTCATCAACAAGCAACACGGAATTTAATAGACGTAGAAGATGTAAAAAATATTACGATGAAATATATTGCTTCAAAAGATTGGAATAAGATCATCAATGTGGCATACACAGAGAATTTTAATATCCTAGAAATAATAGAGGTTTTTGAACAAATTCTATTTAAAAAAGCAAATAAAAATATTGAGAATAAAGGAGAACATTACTCAATAGATGTACATGAGTTGGATTATGTATTTGATTTGAGTGATAAAACTGATTATTTACATCAATTAATAGAAAAATATTATTAAATGAATTCTTCAAACAAATTAGCCATTGTTATACCTCTTTTTAAAAGAGATTTTTTTGAAGAGACACTTGACACTCTTTTCAACCAAACAGATAAAAGATTTAATCTTTATATTGGAAACGATGCAAGTCCTGAAAATTTTGATGATATTTTAGGAAAATACAAAAATAATTTCGATTTCAAATATCATTTTTTTGAAGAGAATCTTGGAGGAGAAGGTAAGTTAGTTGAACAATGGGAAAGATGTATTTCTCTTACACAAAATGAAGATTATATACAGATATTAGGTGATGATGATTATGTAAGCAACAATTTTGTTGAAACTTTTTATAAAATTCTTGATGAAAAAAAGAAGTTTGATTTGTTAAGATTCAAAATGCTAAAAGTTTCAGCAAAAAGTGAAATTTTACAAGAGTTTCCTCAGATTGAAAATCTCAATTCAACAGAGCATCTTCTGAATGATCTTAATCAAGTATATTGGATTTCAATTTCTGAAAATATTTTTTCGCGAAGTGTTTATAACCAACTTGGTATAAAAAAATATCCATTAGCATGGCGAAGTGATGCAATGTTAGTTTTTGAATTTGGAATGGAAAATATAGAAGTATCAAATAATGCGTTTGTAGCGATAAGAAGGAGCCAAATTCAATTAACAATGAATATAAGCCCAAAAGTATCAAAATTTAAGAAAATAGCAATGAGCTATTTTTACAATGATTTACTTGAAAAACATGAAGCAAGGTTCAAAAAAAAAGATAGAAAAAACTTGGTGAAAAAATTAGTGTATTATACAAGTAATATCAATTCAAGTCAAAAAGAAATATTAAGAAAAAACCTTAGTTTTTTTGAGATGATTCAATTTTATTTATTTAAAAAATGAAAGAAAAAATTTTATTATTAACAAGGAAAAAGCTCAAGATTTTTTATTACTTTTTTATAAAACTTAGAACTGTATACAGAGCTAATTATCATAAAATAGTCCCTTATGTTTATAATGATAATAAGTATAAAAATCATTTTCTAAATAATCAATTAGAAATAAAAAATCAGGAAAACTTTGTAGATAAAATTGATAGAGTTGTTTACTGTTTTTGGACAGGGAACAATGAAGTAACAAAAAATAGAGTAGAGAGCTTAGAGATTTTAAGAAATAATTTAGGAGTTGAAGTAAAGTTAATAACAATATTTAATTTAGATAATTATATTTTATCTGATTATCCTCTACATCCTGCTTATCAATATCTTTCTTTAGTTCATAAATCTGATTATTTGAGATGCTATTTTATGTATCATTACGGAGGGGGCTACAGTGATATTAAAAGAAATAATAGTAATTGGCAGCCTATATTTGAAAGCTTGGAAGCTGATCCTAGCAAAATGATTGCTGGTTATCCTGAGTTTGATCCTACGAAAATGGGAGGTAAAGATCTTAATAAAGAATTGAATAAAGATATATTTAAGTATTATAAATTATGTATTGGAAATTGTGGTTTTATATGTAAACCTTATTCACCTTATGTTGCAGAATGGTACCAAGAGTTGCATAAAAGATTAGATTACTATCATGAAGAATTAATAAAAAATCCAGGTATAGATAGAGGCTTTAATAAAGGGTATCCAATAGAATGGTTTGAAATTTTATCTAGAATAATGGTTCCTCTATCTTTAAAATATCATAACCAGATTATTTATGATAAAAGATTAATGCCTAATTTTGACGATTATTTATAATTCCATATTTATAAAAAATAGAATATTTTGAATAGATTCTTTGTCGTATAAAATCATTTAATTTTATACGGTCTCCACCTGTTATTTTAATTACAGGAGGTAGCTGAATGAAATTTCTAATTAATAAACTCGAGCAATAATCAACTCTATTTTTTGAAGAGTAATTAAAGAAAAGTCCATCATCTTCAGCGTTTATTAGATAATATGAATAGGCGTTATTAGAATACAATATTTTTTGGGCCGAAAGATGCATAGTAAAAGTTCGATCAAAAGGAGTGTTAATATTTTGTCTTATTTTTTCAAAGTCAGCATCTTTTTGATAATATTGTCTAGGATTTTGGCTGTAAAGAGCATTTAGAAATTCATTTAGCCAATTCTGTATAAATAAGGAATTTTTTGTTGAAGCCATAAACCAATTTTCTATCATGGGCATACTATTATCACTAATCATCATATTAGGGTTATAATATCCTACATATTCAATTTTATATTTTTGTTGTATTTCAATAATCCATTCTAATGATTTTGTTAATATAGTTGTTATATCAATCCAAATTCCACCAAATTTATTTAATAACATCAAACGTATTAAATCAGCTTTATGTTGAACACTAGGGAAATTAATATCTTTCGGAAAATCAGGTATGTATTCATAAAGATTAATCTCGTTTACGACAATATATTTAAAGTTTGAATTAATCTTACGATTTGATTCAACATAATTTATTATTTCAGAAGGAATATCGGTGTTGTTCCAATATGACCATATATACTTTTCAATATAATCATTAGTTTCTCCAATTTTTATTTTTTTCTTGTATAAAGAATTATGGCTGATTATTTTTTTATCACCAATATACTTTAATTTGATAAGGTTTATTTTATAAAAAAGTATCCATTGGATTGTTTTAAGTTTATCAATGTAATTACCCTTCATAACGCTTTTTAAAAATTTTAAATCCAATATTAGTAGGAAGATTTAATAACAAATTTTCCTTTTTTTGTTCTTTAGAAAAGTCTGAGCTTAAATAGTCTGAAAATGTAAGAGATGGAGCTTTCTTCATTCTATTATAGTTTATTTTATAATACTCCTCATCTTTTAACACCTTCCATTGCATTTGAATAATTAGTTTTTTAAAATTAACAATCCAACCTCGTATTAATTTTTTACGATTAGAATCAGAAGTATTTCTATACGATTTAACAATCCATTCTAATATTGTCTGATGATTTTCTGAGTTTCTCTTTGTTCGATTAAATATAACAGAATTAGCATGCAAATAATAATTGTAAGTAATATTATCTATAATCGATAATGAATTGATTTTTTCCATACAATGAAACATCCACAATTCATCTTGAGCATATAATCCTGGAATAAAATAAATTTTGTTTTGCTTAATGAAATCTAAATCAACCAATTTATTCCACGAAGAAACAGGGAAAAAACCTTTACAATAAGCTTCAAAAATTTCTGAGTTAGTTTCATAAACTTTCTTTTTTGATAAAGTAGGAAATCCAAAATCTTTAATAGATTGATCGAATGTATTAATCCATCTATTTTGAGAAATAACCATTTCTGTATTATTTATAAGAACATTTTCTACTAATTTCTCAATACAATCGACTATGATATCATCATCACTATCCAAAAAATAAATGTACTTACCTATAGATTCTTCAATTCCACGATTCCTAACAACAGATAGCCCTTGATTCGATTCTAAATGAATAATCTTAATAGTTAGATTTGGGTTTGATTCAGAAAATTTTTCAATTAGTTGAACACTGTTATCAGGTGTACAATCATTAACCAAAATAATTTCTAAATGTTGATATGTTTGGTTTTTTACTGATTCTAAGCATCTAATAATGTAGTTTTCGCATTTATAAACTGGAATATTGATACTAACTAAAGGAGTGTTCATCTGATAGGTTTTATGAAACAAATTTAATAAAAAGAGATGAATGTTTTTTTACAATTTAGTATTCTTGTAATAAAGTAGTTAATAGATGTAAAATTTGTAGATTTGTAAATCAAATCAAACTAAATTCTATGAATAATCAATATGATTATCTTATTATCGGAGCAGGAATTTTTGGAGCTGTTTCGGCTTATGAATTAACAAAGAAGGGCTATAAATGTCTTGTAATAGAGAAAAGAAGTCACATTGCTGGGAATTGTTTTACAGAAAATATAGAAGGAATTAATGTCCATAAATATGGCGCACATATTTTTCATACAAATGATAAATCGATTTGGGATTATGTGAATCAATTTGCAGAATTTAATCGATATACAAATTCGCCAATAGCAAATTATAAAGGAGAAATCTACAATCTACCGTTTAATATGAATACGTTCCATCAACTATGGAATGTAAAAACTCCTGATGAAGCAAGAGCAATTATTGCTCAACAAGCGAACGAATTTGGAGTTGAAAATCCATCAAATTTAGAAGAACAAGCAATTTCTTTAGTTGGGTTTGATATTTATAATAAATTAATTAAAGAGTATACAGAGAAACAATGGGGAACAGAAGCTACTAATTTACCAGCTTTTATTATAAAACGTTTACCAGTTCGTTTTACATACGATAACAATTATTTTAACGATAAATACCAAGGAATTCCGATTGGTGGCTATACTCAAATTTTTGAAAAATTATTAGAAGGAGTAGAAGTTCGGTTAGAAACTGATTATTTTCAAAATAGAGAAGATTGGAATAATATTGCTGAAAATATAATCTATACAGGTCCAATTGATGCCTTTTTTGATTATAAATTTGGACAATTGAATTATAGAAGTTTACGTTTTGAAAATGAAATACTTGATCAAGAAAATTATCAAGGAGTAGCAGTTGTGAATTATACTTCTCACGACGAAAAGTATACACGTATTATTGAACATAAGCACTTTGAGTACGGTACTCAACCAAACACCTATATCACCAAAGAATATTCTGATGATTGGAACTTGGACAAAGAGCCTTATTATCCTATCAATAATAAAGAAAATGATGCTATTTTCTCAGAGTATAAAACATTAAGTAAAGAATTATCAAATGTAATTTTTGGAGGTCGACTTGCTGAGTATAAATATTACGATATGCATCAAGTTTTTGGTTCTGCCTTGGTCAAAATGAAGAATATTCCTAATAAAAACTAAATCATGTCCGAAAATAAACCTGCGATTACCTTATTAATGTGTAATTACAATAATGCACATTATTTGAGAAAAGGAATAGAAAGTGTATTAGCTCAAACATTCGAAAATTTTGAGTTGTTAATTTTAGATGACTGTTCAACGGATGAATCTGTAGAAATTATTAAAGAATATGTTCCGAAAGATGAACGTATATCATTCTATCAACAGAAACAGAATGGTGGTTATGGACAAGCTATTTATGATGCAATTAATCTTGCAAAAGCAGATTATGTAGGTATTATTGATCCTGATGATGCGTTGGTGCCAGAAGCATTAGAAGTAATGTTATCTCGTTTACAAGAAAAACCAAATTTAGCTGGTTTATATTCTCAACATTGGATTTGTGATAAAGATCTTAATCCTGTAGAAGTTTGTAAAACAAGTACTAAAATTCCAAATGGAATTACTTATTTAGAATATGGAAAGTCTGCAATGACTCATTTTTTTGTGTTTAATAGATTGAAGTTTATCGAAAATGGTAACATTGACAGAACGATGAGAAATGCTTTAGATCAAGATTGGTATTATAAAGTAGAGGAAGTAGGTGAAGTAGATTTCGTAGAGCAACCACTTTATTTTTATCGTATCTCTCCGACTGGAATTTCTCAAGGATTTAAAAAAAGTTATATCACTTACCGCGATCATCATATCATAAAAGAGAGAGCGTTGGATCGTCGAAAAATTTATGGACAAAAAAGAAAGGAAATCTTAGGGAAATCTAGATCAGAAGTGATGTATAAAAAGTTTAATTATTTATTAAATGAAAAAAATCCTGCTTTTTTAATTCCATTGGCTGAATGTTTTTTTAGAAGTCCAGTTTCAACATTTCAAGCGATTATTTATAAATTGAAAAATTAATGGATATAATTATAAAGTCATATAATCGTCCATACTATTTGCATCGCTGTTTACAATCAATTAAAGAGAATGTCCTAGGAAACTATAAAGTAATCATTGTTGATGATGGTACTCCTCAGAAGTATTTAGATAAAATATCCTCTTTATACGAAGTAGAAATTTTTAAAACAGAAAATTACGAGAAAAAATCGTTTAACATCGGAAATAATTTGATAAACGACGGATTCAATATTCCTACTGAATCATGGAGAAAGGCTGTAGAAAATGCATCAGACTATTTTTTGATTACAGAAGATGATGTTTGGTTTACCAAAGAAATTAATTGTGATGAGTTAGTTGGTTATATGAAATTACATAATATTCATCTAACAAAACTTGGAATTTTAGGTATCTACTCAGATGATAATTATTCTGAAGTTTTATCTCTTTCTAATGAATTAGAAACAACTTACCCCTTAAAAACATTTACTTCTAATCAATTTATTATGAACTTATTTATGTTCAATAAATTCAAATTTTTTACGATTCTTTATAAATTAGGTTTAGTTGATAATCATACAAGAAGAAAATATTGGATTTTGAACTCTATTCTAATGGGAGTTTATAAAAAAGATTATTGGTTGTACATGTGGAAAGACTCTATTAATCACTTGGATGAAAAAATTCAACTGAAAAATGCTGCAGTATGGTTTGGAAAAAATAAGAAAAATAGAAACCTGGTCACTCGAACAAAAGATGAAAAAATGAAGACCACTTTTAAGTCATCTGCATCTGGACAATACCATGATTATAATATTAATTTATCAATAGATAAAGTAAACTCAATTCTAAACGAAGCTTGGTTAAATAAAGAGTTTGACGCCATGCAAAATTATCCAAAAGATTTTTCTGATGATTATATCAAATTTTTTTTAGATAAAGAAAATCATCCTGATGCACAATATGATGAATGGTTTAAATGGGCTGAAAATTTTCGCCAACAATACAGAAATTTAGGAGCAGAAGTCGATAATTAAAAATATAATACCATAAAAAAACCTCAACGTAGTTGAGGTTTTTTTCTATAAAGATTAATCTTATTCCTGAATTAAAAGTCGGAATCCTTCACCGTGAATATTCACGATTTCTACTGCTGGATCTTTCTTCAAATACTTACGTAATTTCGCAATATATACGTCCATAGAACGTGATGTAAAGTAATTATCATCGTGCCAAATACGTGTTAAGGCAATCTCACGAGGCATTAAATCATTTTTGTAAACTGCCAATAAACGTAATAATTCGTTTTCTTTTGGCGAAAGTTTTTGAGATTTACCATCGTAAATTAATTGTCTCAATTTTGCATTGAACGTAAACTTACCAATTTTGAAATCTTCTTGTTCAAATTTTTCTTCTTCGCCAGAATTACGTTGTAAAACAGCTTTTATTTTGTACAATAAAACTTCCGAATCAAATGGTTTTAAGACATAATCGTCTGCTCCAATTTTGTAACCATTCAAAACATCCTCGCGCATGTTTTTCGCTGTTAAAAATATAATTGGTTGTTCACTTTTTAGTTCTTTGATCTCTTTTCCTAATGTAAAACCATCTTTTTTAGGCATCATTACATCAAGGATGCATAGATCATAATCACTTTCTTTAAATTTGGCAAGACCATCCTCACCGTCGATTGCGTGCGTTACGTCAAAATCGTTTATAACCAAATAATCCTTTAATACACTTCCGAAGCTTGGATCATCTTCTACTAAAAGTAATCGTTGTTTATCACTCATTGATCTATGATTTTAGAGGAATTTTAATGAAAAAAGTACTTCCTTTTCCTGCTGAACTTTCTGCCCAAACTTGTCCGCCGTGAAGCTGAACGATTTTTTTGACATAAGCCAACCCAAGTCCATGACCTTTTACATTGTGTATATTTCCCGTTTCTTCTCTATAAAATTGTTCAAATATTTTTTTTAGAACGTTTTGCGACATACCCATTCCTTTATCAGAAATTTCAATTAAAAAATTGTTGTCTTTGTTGTATGTTTTTACTCTAATCTCCGGTGTGTTTGGAGAGTATTTTCGAGCATTATCCAATACATTAATAACGATATTCTCTAAATGGAACGGATCTCCTTTTACAAATGATTGTTCTGCATTGTATTCTTCAAATATTGTACCATTTCTTTCTTCTACAATAAATCTTATCGGCTCAACACTTTTTTGTACAATGCCATTCAAATTTACTTCCTGAAAATTCATATCCATTTGATTGCGATCAAGCTTCGACATTCGTAAGACCATCTCAACGTGAGCATTCATACGTTTGTTTTCTTGTTTGATCAAATCGGCATAATATTTCACCTTTTCGGGATCAGTAAATATTTTTTCGTTGCGCAATGCATCAGACGCAATATTAATGGTTGCAATAGGCGTTTTGAATTCGTGCGTCATATTATTGATGAAATCTGTCTTGATTTCTGAACTTTTGCGTTGCAATTGCATGTAATAAATTGACAAGGAGAAAACCGTAATAATAATCATGGTTAAGATAAATGTCAACGAAATAACTGGAACTGTTGGCGCAACAATGGCTAAATTTCGGTTAACAAAATTCGCTGCTAGATAATATTCGATATGGTCCTTTCTATCCAAAAATAGCGGAACCATAAACTCTATTTTATTGCGATCGAAATCTTTTGATTTGACATTTGTTTCTGTCGAATCTTTTTTCAAAACTGCCAAAATTGGCATTGCTTGATGAATTCCTCTGTTACGTAATTCATTTTTCAAAATCGAATCTAACATCGCATAATTCACACGTTTGTCGATTGGCGTAGAACCAGCATCCCAACGCGCAGCACTTTCCAACGTAAATGTTCCGTCTTGTAAAGCGTGCTCAAAATTCAGATTAAGATTCGGAATTCCTCTTGCAGAAGAATCTTTGTCTATTTTGAAAACGCGTTCTTGCGAATAAATATTTGCTTTCGTTAAGCTGTCATTGTATTTTCCAGATGATGGCAACATCGATTTTTCGACCACATAGCGCGTTACATAAGCGTACGTTACACCAAGCGAATCTTTGATGACTTGATTGGTTACAACTTGCGGTTTATCTTTATTTGATTTTAAATCAGATTGTATATTATTGAATTTCTTATAATAACGCTCTAATTCATTTTTATTTATTTTCTCAGTTGTATAATTCATCGCTTGGTACACATTGTTGTTAAAACTGTCTGTACCATTCTGAATTGTCAAGTTTAGCCAATAGAATTGAATAATTATCAATCCTATAAGCGCAACACTCATGATAACGATTAAGATTTTATAAAATCCTTTTTTCATTTATTTTTTATTGAATGATTAAAAATAGTTTAATCTTTTCTAATTTCTATCTTTTTGTTAAAATTTGGACGATTAAATCATTTTTTTGATTTTGATAAACGTTTGTTCCACTTCATTTTTCAAGTGAGCTAAATCTCCATTATTATCAATAATAAAATCTGATTTAGCGATTCGTTCTTCGTCCGAAATCTGATTGTTTATTCTTGCAAGAATTTCTTCTCGTGATAAACCATCTCTTTCTATAGTTCGTGCAATTCGCGTTTCTATATCGACCACTACACTTATCACAACATCGCAATCTTTGTAACTACCACTTTCTATTAAAATGGCAGCTTCTTTCATTACAATGTCCGATTTTTGAGCTTTTTTCCAATCTTCAAAATCTTGGAAAACTGCTGGATGAACAATTGAATTTAATAGCTTCAATTTTTCATTATTTTGAAAAACTTGTTTTGAAATAAATGGTTTATTCAAACCATTTTCATTGTACGCTTCTTCACCAAAAGTTGCAATAATTTTAACTTTTACTTCAGAGTTTTCATTCTGAATTGTTTTCGCTCTTGTGTCAGAATTATATACCGGAATACCTAATTCTTCGAAGAATTTTGCTGCTGTACTTTTGCCAGAGCCTATTCCGCCAGTAATTCCTGCTACAAAAGGTTGGTTGTTTTTCATGGTTTGAAGTTAAAAAAATGCCGAAGAATAATTCCTTCGGCAATCAGTTAAATATATGTTAACCTTAAACTTAGTTTTTTTCTTCAACTGCTTTTTCTGATTTCTCAGCTTTGTCAGTCGTTTTTGAATAACGTGCAGCAGTTAATTCGCGAGAAATTGCAGCCTTTTCAAATTTAATTTTTCCAGCTCCAGTTTCGATGATAACAGCGTCGTCATAAATTTCGTTGATTTTCCCGTGAATTCCAGAAGTTGTTACAACTTGATCACCACGTTTGATATCCGTTTGAAATTGTTTTTCTTGTTTCGCTTTCTTTTGTTGAGGACGAATCATGAAAAAGTACATAATTACGAACATCCCTCCGAACATCAAAAGCATAGACATTCCTCCGCCTTGTGCACCAGCTTGTAAAAAGATTGTTTGAATCATTTTTATATTTTATCGATTTAATACTTATTGTCCAAATGCTTGTTGCGCATTTTGATCATTTGCAGTAGCTCCAACAACGTTTGCAGAAATATCAAATTTCTCATGACCATTTGTTGTATTAGTTACTAAAGTTACTGTTTTTTGTTGCTTTCCGTTCATGTTTCCAGCTGTGTACACAACTTTGATAGAATCTGTAGCTCCTACTGCAATTGGAGTAGAAGGGAATTCAGGAACAGTACAACCACAAGTTGCAGACGCGTCGCGAATAACTAATGGAGATTTACCATCGTTTTTGAACTTGATATATGTTTCTACTTTATTGTTAGCTTTTACATCTCCAAAATCGTGATTCGCTTCTGCTAATGTTAAAACTGGAGCTGTAGCTGGATCTACAACATTTTCAGCTTGTTGAGCTGTTTCTTCTGCTGTAAAATTGTCGCTAGCTTTTTTCTCTCCACAAGAGCTGATTGCGAATGATAATGCAAATGCACCTAATATAAATAATTTACTTTTCATTTTTATAATTATTTGTCTTAGTCAAAATTAAGAAAAAATAGTGATTATAATAAACCTCTACCGTATTTTGGTAAATTATTATTGTCTTTTAACTCTTTTAATGTTTTATCTAAGATTCCGTTAACAAAAACACGCGATTTTTCTGTCGAATAACTTTTCGCTAATTCCACATATTCGTTGATTGTAACTTTTGCAGGAATGTTTGAGAAATATAAAAATTCTGTCAAAGCCATTTCCAAAATAATCAAATCGATTGTTGCAATACGATCTAATTCCCAGTTTTGAGCTTTTTCGTCAATGATTTTTCTAGTTTCTGCTTGGTGACGAATAGTTTTACGGAATAATTCTTCAGTAAATTTTTTGTCATCTAAATCTTTGTAAACTTTGAACAAAGAAATCAACGGAGAACTGTTTTGACGGAACGATTTTATCGTTGTATGCACCATCGCATTTGCAATATGTACATCGTCTGCCCACGTGATTTGAATTCCTTCTAAGTAATCGTGCAAATCTTCATACTCAGCAATAAACTCTACGAAAAAGTTCAAGATAAATTCTTTGTCTTCCTCAAAAGAATGTTTGTCACTGCTCATGTACGTTTTGTACAATTCGCTTTCTGTCAAATTTTTAAAGATATTGTTTGGATAAGAGTCATAAATATCCCAAAGTAAAAATTTGTTGTCAGTTGAATAACGAGTTAATTCAAGATTTTGTTCAATAATTTTGAATATTTTATTCTGAACAAATTTTAAATTTGGATTTAAATCTTCTTGGGTTGGAAAGTTTTTTGATTTTGCAAGTTCAATTTTATGCTCTGCAATGTCCTTTTGAACTTTGATCAAATTTAGGAGATAAATGTACAAATCGTAGATTTGATCGATACTTTTCATCATATTTTTCTCGACCGCTCTTTCTTCGCCTTCAGTTCCTAAACTATTGTAAGCATAGATATTCTGCATTACTTTTTCGCGTAGTTGTCTTCTTCCCAACATAATTTCAATGATATAACGTCTAATAAATTGATGCAAAGGTAAAAAAAAGAATGTAATTTTGTTTTGTGAAATCATTACAAAAGTTAAATAAATTTTTATGGAAGTATAAATGGAGAATATTTTTGGGCTTCATTTTTACGATTTGTGCCAATTGGGTGCAGGTTTATTCCGTTACATATATTAGAGAAGCAATCAATACAGTTGAAGAATTGCTACGAAATTTTAAGAAAGAAGGAACAGATAACCTCGATCTTTTGAAAGATGGTTTGATGTATGCAAGTTTGGCGTTTTTCTTTTTTAAAGTTTTGGGAGGAGTTTTGACGGTTGGTACTCGACAAATGATTATTGTGGCATCGCGTTATATTGAGTTCGATTTGAAAAATGTGATTTACGATAAATATCAAAAATTATCGTTGTCCTTTTACAAAAAACACAAAACGGGCGATTTGATGAATCGTATTACCGAAGATGTCGGATTGGTGCGTATGTATCTTGGACCTGGAATTATGTATCCGATTGATTTGGTATCGCGAGTTGTGATTATTGCGTATTTTATGTTGCAAATTGATCAACAATTAACGCTTTATACATTGGCTCCTTTGCCGATTTTATCATTGTTAATCTATAATGTTGCACGAAATATTAACAAGAAAAGTAAGCGAGTACAAGAACAACAATCTACGATTTCGTCATCTGTACAAGATACTTTTGCTGGAATTCGCGTGATAAAATCATTCAATTCAGAAGAATTTATAAAATCTAAATACGAAGTAGAAGCAGACGAATATCAGAAACGTGCGCTTAATTTAGCTCAAATTCAGGCAGCTTTTGGACCATTGATGGTTGTTGTAGTTGGAGTGAGTAATCTGGTGATTTTGTATTTGGGAGGAGTAAAATATATAGAAGGAACAATGGATATTGGTTCTATTGCTCAATTTTTCCTTTACCTAAATATGTTAATTTGGCCATTTACTTCCTTAGGTTGGATTACGATGGTTGTACAACGTGCAGAAGCATCAATGTCTCGTATCAACGAGTTTTTGAATGCAGAAACTGATGTAAAAGAAAAACAATTAGTGAATCACGAAGTAGAAGGAACAATCGAATTTAAAAATGTGACGTATATCTACGAAAACACTGGAATTAAAGCGTTGGATAATGTTTCGTTCAAAATTAATAAAGGTGAAACTTTAGCGATTCTTGGAAAAACAGGTTCAGGAAAATCGACAATTGCTTTGTTAGTTGCGCGTTCGTTGGAACCAACTTCTGGTGAAATTTTGATTGATGGTAAAAATATTCATGATATTAATGTAGAATCTATTCGAGAAGAAATTGGTTATGTACCGCAAGAAGCTTTCCTTTTCTCGGATTCGCTAACCAATAATATTTTGTTTGGTTCTGATGATACAGATGAGCAAACGGCCGAAATTTTTGCGAAAAAAGCGGTTGTTCATGACAATATTGATCGATTTAAAGAACGTTACGAAACAGTTGTTGGAGAACGTGGCGTGACGCTTTCTGGAGGTCAAAAACAACGTGTTTCTATAGCTCGTGCATTGGTAAATGATCCACAAATATTAATCTTTGATGATAGTTTATCAGCTGTAGACACCGAAACCGAAGAACAAATCTTAAATAATTTATCTTCTGAAATTAATGGTAAAACAACCATCATTATTACGCATCGTGTGTCTTCTGCAAAGCGCGCTGATCAGATTTTGGTTTTAGAAGATGGTCATGTTTTAGAAAATGGTTCCAACGGCGAATTATTAAATAAGCATGGTTATTATTATGAATTGTACAATAAACAACTGCTAGATTAAGTTTATTTATAGAGATTTAATAAAATAATAGAAAATAATTGTTTAAAATGTTGTTGTTTTCTTAATTTTTTTTAGATTTGTTAGGAAACATTTAACAATTAAACTCTATTTAGACTTATGAATGATTTTGAAAACCAAGAAAAGGTGGATGCAGAAGGAGTCTTTTCAAAGGTATTAAGGGCTGGAAGAAGAACTTATTTCTTCGATGTTCGCGAAACAAGAGCAGGGGATTATTACTTGACGATTACAGAAAGTAAAAAAAATACGCAGGACGATGGAAATGTGTATTACAAAAAACATAAAATCTACTTGTACAAAGAAGATTTTGAAAGTTTCAAAGATATGTTAGACGAAACGACCGATTTTGTTTTTGCACAAAAAGGACAAGAGGTAATTTCGGAAAGACATCAAAAAGATTTTGATCCAAAAAATAAAGTTGTGAGTAAAGAAGAAACGCAAGTTGAATCTTTTACCAATATCGATTTTGACGATATATAGACTTTACTAAATATGCGTAAAAAGAAACCTCCGCTCAAGTTATTGAGCGGAGGTTTTTATTTATTTAATTTTTTATAAATCTCAAAAGAAAAATTTCTATAAAAATCTTCTGTTAAAAATTGATTAAGCCCATATTGTTCATAGATACTTTTATTCAAATCTAATGGCAAGCCTAATTGATGCCCATAATACAAATGAAAATCTTTTATTTTATTATTTTCAATCATATAATCAATATACTTATCAGTTTCATCGTGTTTATTTGATTCTTCTTTTATTCGTATTAAATTCAAAACAGAATTTTCTTCATAAAATGTAATTTTAACTTCTGCTTTACTTTTTTTGAAATAATTTGTAGCTTCAATTTTTAAATTATATTTTTTGATTTTAGTTTGAATAGAATCATTGATAAATAATTCAAAAGAATCAACTAATTTGTCTTCATTTTTATCAATTAAACGTGAATTAATTTTAAGATTAGAAAATTCAGAATTTGCATTTGGTAAAACTGAACTCGATTTACAATTGAATGATATAGTAATTATTAATAATTGTAGAGTGGCATATATGTATTTCATTTTTGAATATGTTAATTGCTTCAAAAATAATCAATATTAGTAAAATTATTTAATTACAAAATGTCGAGCTGAATTTAATCTTGTGGGATTCTGAAATAAGTTTAGAATGACAATAAATCACAAAAAAAACTCTCAAAGAAATCCTTTGAGAGGTTTGATATATTGTAAATAAGTTAAATCTTAACCTACTAATTCTTCTACTTTATCAGCAGCATCTTTTAATGTGATAGCAGAGTGAACAGCGAAACCTGATTCATCAATCATTTTCTTAGCGATTTCTGCATTTGTTCCTTGTAAACGAACAATAATTGGCACATTAATTTCGTCACCCATATTGTTGTAAGCATCTAAGATACCTTGAGCAACACGATCACAACGTACAATACCACCAAAAATGTTGATTAAGATAGCTTTTACGTTTTTATCTTTTAAGATAATACGGAAACCTTTTTCTACACGTTCAGCATCAGCAGTACCACCAACGTCTAAGAAGTTTGCAGGATTACCACCAGATAATTTGATGATATCCATAGTTGCCATTGCCAAACCAGCTCCGTTAACCATACATCCTACGTTTCCGTCTAATTTTACGAAGTTTAATCCAGCTTCACCAGCTTCAACTTCTGTTGGATCTTCTTCTCTTGTATCACGTAAAGCAGCGATATCTGCATGACGGAATAATGAGTTATCATCGATAGATACTTTAGCATCTACAGCGATAATTTGATCGTCAGATGTTTTAAGAACTGGGTTAATCTCGAACATAGAAGCGTCAATCGCAACGTATGCATTATATAAAGCAGTGATAAATTTAACACCATCTTTGAAAGCGTTTCCTGATAAACCTAAGTTGAAAGCAACTTTACGCGCTTGGAAACCTTGGATTCCTACAGCTGGATCAATTTCTTCTGTAAAGATTTTGTCTGGCGTGTGCTCAGCAACTTCCTCGATATCCATTCCACCTTCAGTAGAATACATAATCATGTTTTTACCAGTAGCACGATCTAATAATACAGAAACATAGTATTCTTCAGTTTCAGATTCACCTGGATAATAAACATCCTCAGCAATTAAAACTTGATGAACTTTTTTACCTTCAGCCGAAGTTTGAGGTGTTACTAACTGCATTCCGATGATTTCGTTTGCTTTCTCTTTAACTTCGTCCAAGTTTTTAGCAAGCTTTACTCCACCACCTTTTCCACGACCACCTGCGTGTACTTGTGCTTTTACGACATGCCAACCTGTACCAGTTTGTTCTGTTAATTGTTTAGCAGCTTCTACAGCTTCTTCTGGTGTAGTAGCAACGATACCACGTTGTACTTTTACACCATATTTACTAAGAATTTCTTTTCCTTGATATTCGTGAAGATTCATTTTTTTTGATTTTTCAATTACAAAAATAAAAATATTGTTGATGTATTCTAAATTTTGCCATATTAATTTTATCAGCTTATGCTAAAAAAGTGGTTAATATTGTTTATTTAGAGGTTACAAGATACGAATATTAATGATTTAAAAAGTCAAAACAATTGTTATATAATTTTTAAATCGTACCAAGTACACTAAAAACTAGTTTAATTTAGATGTCTTTATTTTGAATTAAAAAAAACTTATTACTTATGATTTAAGACTTAGTACTTAATTTATATCTTTACCTCATGATAAAAGCAGAAAATATTGTTAAGAAATTTGGTGAATTAGAAGTGCTAAAAAATGTTTCTTTATCGATTGCAGAAAAAGAAATCGTTTCTATTGTTGGTGCTTCTGGAGCAGGAAAAACAACTTTGCTTCAAATTTTAGGAACATTAGAAAAAAGTTCTGAACCAAAGAAATATAATACTTCTATACAGATTGCGGGACAAGATATCACGAAATTAAACGATCGCGATTTATCTAAATTTCGTAACGAAAACATTGGATTCATTTTTCAGTTTCATCAATTGTTGCCAGAATTTAATGCAATAGAAAATATTTGTATTCCAGCTTTTATCAAGAAAACAAAAAAAGCAGAAGCCGAAAAGCGTGCAAAAGAGTTAATGTCTTATTTAGGACTTTCGCAGCGTTTGACGCATAAACCGAATCAACTTTCTGGAGGAGAACAACAACGTGTAGCAGTTGCTCGTGCACTAATCAATCAACCAAAAGTTGTTTTTGCTGATGAACCTTCTGGTAATTTAGATTCTAAAAATGCTGAAGAATTACACGAATTATTTTTCAATCTTCGAAACGAATTTGGGCAAACTTTTGTTATTGTGACGCATAATGAAGAATTAGCAAACATGACCGATCGAAAATTGGTGATGGCTGATGGAGTTTTTCAAACAGAAATGTAAATGAATCAAAAAGAGTTAAAGGATTTTTTAGACGAAAAAGTTCTTCAATATAATACATTAGACTTTATCGATTCTGATCCAGTACAGATTCCGCATAGATTTTCTGCGAAAGAAGATATTGAAATTGCAGGGTTTTTAGCAGCAACAATTGCGTGGGGAAATCGTAAAATGATTATCAATAATGCGAATAAAATGATGCAGTTAATGGGAAATTCACCTTACGATTTTGTGATGAATTTCTCTGAAAATCATTTAGAGAATTTGGATGGATTTGTTCACAGAACATTCAATAGTGAAGATTTGAAATTTTTCATGCAATCGCTTCGTAACATTTATCAAAATCATGGAGGGTTGGAACAAGTTTTTGCAAAACATCAAACTTCAAATTCGATGCAAGCATCAATTTCGAATTTCAAACAAACTTTTTTCGAGATAGAGCATCCAACTCGAACAACTAAACATATTTCAGATCCGCTGAATAATTCAGCTGCAAAGCGTATCAATATGTACTTACGTTGGATGATTCGTGATGACAAACAAGGCGTAGATTTAGGAATTTGGAAATCCATACCAACTTCTATTCTTTCGTGTCCTTTGGATGTACATTCGGGAAATGTTGCACGAAAATTAAATATTCTGACTCGAAAACAAAATGATGCAAAAGCATTAAAAGAACTGGATACAAAATTGCGAGAAATGGATGCAAATGATCCTGTGAAATATGATTTTGCTTTATTTGGTTTGGGTGTTTTCGAAGGGTTTTAACTGAACTGAAAATAATTTTATTTAGAAAAATTAGAATTAAATTCGCTAAAAATAAGTTTGTATGAAAGATTTGAATGGAATAAAATATATCGAACGTTTACCTGTTGTTTCGACTGAAAAAACGCCTCTTTTTGTGCTGATACATGGTTATGGAAGCAACGAAGAAGATTTGTTTTCGTTTGCACAAGATTTGCCGCAGAATGCGCATATTGTAAGTGTGCGTGCGTTGCATGATATTGTGTATGGCGGATATGCGTGGTATGATATCAATTTTGTGAACAATGAAAAATGGATGGATGAAATGCAAGCAATAGAATCTCGTAATAAATTGGTTGAATTTATTGATGCAATTGTTCAGCAAGAGAATTTAGATGCAGCAAATGTAACATTGATGGGCTTTAGTCAAGGTGCAATTTTGAGTTATGCGATTTCGCTAAATAATCCTGAAAAGATTAAAAACGTGGCTATTTTAAGTGGTTATCCAGAAGCTAAAATTATTGGAGATTTTGATCAATCGAAAGATTTTTCGAATTTAAATTTCTTTGTTTCGCATGGAACAGAAGATGTTGTATTACCAATTGAATTAGGACGAATGGGTGACGAGTTTTTAAAATCCTTGAATATTAATTTTGAATACCACGAATACAGAAGTGGACACGGAATTGTTCCTCAAAATTACTATGATTTGATGGATTGGATCAAAATATTTTAACATAAAGCTGAATTTAATTCAGCTTCTCATCATTATAAGATATTTAAATAAATTTAACTTCTATGGCGTCGCCGTGATATTCCTTGAACGAGGCGTCATAGAATTCGATATTCGTATAACGAAATAATAATTCGGTAATTTCTTTTTTCAGAATTCCTTTTCCGTAACCGTGAATTAAAATCAATCGAATTTGACTTTCGAACATGGCACGTTCCACCTCATTTCGAGCAACATCTAATTGCGTTTGTATAATTTGCGCATTATCCAAATCACGCCAATTATCAACCAGATTTTCGATATGCAAATCAATTTCTCGCGTTAAATACGGATGACGATGAGATTTGCGAAAAGTCTTAAACTTTGGTTTCGAAAATTCTTTGATTTCCTCATCTCGATATTCTTCATAGTCAATCTCAATATCTTTGATGATTTCGTCTTGATGATACTCATATTCAAAACCAAACTCATCATTAAAGTAAACAAAATCACCTTTCAATTTGGTAATTGTTCCCGAAATATTATCATCTATCACTTTAACTTTTGTTCCAATTTTGAACATTTTCTACTTTTTCTGCAAAATTAAGAATTATTTTATGAGTTTTTAGATTGTTGTATTATTCAATTCAAACTCAATGTTGTATTTTTGTTTATTAAACTAACCAAATGTCAAATCAACCTAGAAAAATAAAAGTACTTTTTAGGCTTCGTTCATTAGAAATGGGTGGAGTTCCAAGAGTAGTTTTAGATTTGTTGCGAAACTTACCAAAAGATAAATTCGACTTTACTTTGATGCTTAACTTGTATCAAGGCGAATTGATTAAAGAAATTCCTACTGATGTAAAATTAATTGTTGTAGAAAAAGGAAAAGAACAGATGAGTTCTAATGGTTTTATACAGAAATTACAATTAGTTTGGCGACGATTGAAGTTAGAAGTTTATGATAAATTTCCGTCAATTTTATACAAAATAAAAGTTCCAGAAAAATATGATATCGAAGTTTCCCCTGGTTATGCGGAATTTGATATGGTGTTAAATTCTCCTGATAAAAAATCAAGAAAAATAGGCTGGTTTCATACTGATGTTGGCTATGATAAAGATCAACAGAGAGTTTTGAGTAGAATTGAAAAGATGAAACGTTTTGATTTTATGATTTTTGGTTCGAAACAAACACGTCAAGTAATCGAGGATTTGTATCAAGTTACCTATCCAAAATCGACTATTATTTATAATGTGATAAAAGTGGATGAGGTTTTGAAAAAAGCCGAGCTTTTTGAGTATTCTTATGAAACAGATTTACCGGTTTTTTCGTCTATAGGACGATTACATCATCGCAAAGGTTATCATACCTTGATGAAGGTGCATAAACGATTATTAGATGATGGTTTTGCTCATAAAATTGCGGTAATTGGAGGAGGAAACGAAATGGAAAATTTGATCAATCAACGTAAACAACTAAATGTTGAAGATTCTTTTTTATTGTTAGATTCTCAAACCAACCCTTATCCTTATATCAAAGCGTCAGATTATTTTATTTTGCCAACACAATCTGAGTCATATCCATTGGTTATAGGTGAAGTAATGTGCATGCGTAAACCAATTATTTCGACAAATGTTGGTGGTATTGCAGAAATGATTGATGATGGAGTAGATGGAATTTTAATTCAATATAATGAAGATGAAATGTACGAATCGATGAAATCTTTTATGACGAATCATGATTTGGTGCAAAAAATTATTGAAGGAACTCAAAATGCGTACAATAAATTTGATGAAAAAGAGATTTATCGTCAAGTTTCTGAAGTTTTCGAACAACAATATCAAATCAAATTAGAAAATGAGCGAGGCTAAAATTACCATTGTCACGCCTTCATATAATCGCGCGCATACGTTGACGCGTGTGTATGATTCGTTAAAAAATCAGTCGTTCGAAGATTTTAAATGGATTATTATGGATGATGGTTCTACTGATAATACTAGAGAAATTGTTGAAAAATTTCAATCAGAAGGTTTAATTGATATTGAATATTTTTGGAATGAAAATCAACATAAACTCATTACTGTTTTTGAAGGAATAAAAAAAGTGACTTCTAAATATTTTATGATTGTTGATTCGGACGATTCTTATCCTGAGAATGCTTTACAAATATTATTTGATGAGGTAGAGAAAATCAAAAACCAAGACGAATATATTTCTGTAATGGGATTGTCGCAATATACAGATGGAAAAATTGTTGGAAATCAATATCCAAATAATGGATTTGATGGGTCAATCTTCGATATGCGTTACAAGTATAAAGTGCGTGGAGATAAGTTTGGAATTTTTATAACAAAGACTTATCAACAATTGTTGAAAAACTTTGATTATTCACCTTATAAAAGCAAAGGTTACATTCCACAATCGGTGTTTTTTAATACCTATGATGCTGATGGAGTGAAGACTAGATTTGTGAATAAAGTTGTTCGTAACTATCATTTGGATGAAGAAGATGCTAATTCTGTTTCCAATACACGTTGGACGGGAAAAAATACTTTTGGTTTGATGGAGGGTTATCGTTCTTTTCTAAATTCTTATGGAACAAAACTTTTTGGATATCCAAAAGCTTTAGTTCGTAATTTGGTTGGATATCAAGTTTATTCGATAATCAACCATCGAAATTTGTCAGAAATAAACAAAGGATTGAAGTACTTCAAATTGTTGTCGATATTGCTTTATCCGTTGTCGTATTTATATTTAAAATTGAAGTAAAGTATGTTATTTAATTCTATTTCTTTTGCGATTTTTTTACCAATCGTATTTACTCTTTATTGGTTATTGAGAAAGAATCTGAAGTTTCAAAATATTTTACTTCTTGTAGCAAGTTATTATTTCTACGGATGTTGGGATTGGCGTTTCATGTTTTTGTTAGGTTTTTCAACTTTCTTAGATTATTATTCTGGAATCAAGATAGAAGAAGCAACTTCTCAAAATCTTAAAAAAATCTGGTTAACAATTAGTATTGGAATTAATCTTGGTTTTTTAGGATTCTTTAAATATTACAATTTCTTTGCAGATTCTTTTGCAGAAATGCTAAATGGCTTTGGTTTAGAAGTTCATCCTTGGACATTGCATATTATTTTACCAGTGGGAATTTCGTTTTATACTTTTCATGGCTTATCTTATATCATTGATATTTATTACGGAAGAATAAAAGCAGAACGAAATGTTGTAGATTATTCAGTTTTCGTAAGTTTCTTTCCATTGTTAGTTGCAGGACCTATAGAAAGAGCAACTCATCTTTTACCTCAAATCAAAAAGAAGAGAGTTTTTGATTATTCTCAAGCAGTGGACGGAATGCGTCAAATACTTTGGGGTTTATTTAAGAAAATGGTAATTGCAGATAATTGTGCAATTTATGCGAATGAAATTTTTTCGAATCCTGAATCGCAATCTGGATCTAATTTAGTTTTAGGAGCTATTTTCTTTACATTTCAGATATATGGAGATTTTTCTGGATATTCGGATATCGCCCTCGGCGTAGCTCGTTTGTTTGGGATTAATTTATTAAAAAACTTTAATTATCCATATTTCTCTCGTGATATAGCAGAATTCTGGCGACGTTGGCACATATCGTTATCAACGTGGTTTCGCGATTATTTGTATATTCCGTTAGGAGGAAGTAAAGGCGGAAATTGGATGCGTGTTCGCAATACATTTATCATTTTTATTGTAAGTGGTTTTTGGCACGGAGCCAATTGGACTTTTATTTTTTGGGGGTTTTTGAATGCTTTATTTATAATGCCATCAATTCTGTTGAAAACAAATCGAAATAATTTAGAAATTATTGCGCAAGATAGGATGTTGCCAAATTTTAGAGAATTATTTAATATGATTTTGACGTTTAGTTTAACCGTTTTCGCCTGGATATTTTTCCGTGCAAATTCAGTTACTCATGCTTTCGAATATATTGGAGGAATTTTTAGTCAATCACTTTTCTCATTTCCAACTTTACGTAAAAGTGCTTTAGCTACGTTAATTTTAGTTGCATTTTTATTGGTGATTGAATGGATTGGAAGAAGAAATAATTATGGAATAGAGAAGTTCTTAATTTCTAAACCAAGATGGGTAAGATGGTGTTTTTATGCTTTTGTTGTGATGTTAATCGGTTTGTTTTTACAAACAGAAGAAAGTCCATTTATTTATTTTCAATTTTAAAAGATGAAGAAATTTTTAATTAACATAGGTCTATTCTCATTATTTGCAATTGTATTTTATATTGTTATAATGCCAATTTGGAGTTCAGCTTTACCATTCTATATGTCTAAAAATGTAAGAAGTTGTATGGGATGTTATGGACATACATTTACACGAATGCAAGATGCACAGAAGACTAAAAATGTAGATGTTTTGATTGTAGGTTCTTCTCACGCGTATAGAGGAATTGATCCTAGAATTTTAGAAAGAGATGGAATTACAGCTTTCAACTTAGGTTCAAGTGCTCAAACTCCAATCAATACAAAAGTTTTATTACATCAATATTTAGAACAAATTAATCCAAAATTGGTCGTTTATGAAGCTTATGCAGGAACAATGAATATTGATAGAGTGGAATCTTCTTTGGATATTTTGAGTAATAATAAAATTGATATCAATTCAATTGAAATGGCAAATGAAGTGCATAATTTATTAGCGTATAATACTTTAATTTTTTCTGGATTTCGTCAAACTTTTGGTTTGAATAAAAGATTTAAAGAAGAAATTCATCAAGGAGAAGATACTTATATTTCGCTAACAGGATTTGTCGAAACTGATTTTAGAAAAAATATATTTAATGATGAAAAAATCTCGAAATGGGATTTAAGGGAAAGTCAAAAAGATGAATTGATAAATAATATAGAGTTTATAAAAAGTAAAGGAATTGATGTTTATATTGTTCAAGCACCTATTACAAAAACGCTTTATAAATCAATTAATAATAATAAAGATGTGGATCGTTTTTTAAGTAATTTAGGTAATTATAAAAATTATCAAAACTTAATTGAATTGAAAGATTCTACAGATTTTTTTGACAATAACCATTTGAATCAAATTGGAGTTGAAAAATTCAATACAGTTTTGAGTAAAGATTTAAAGAATATTTTAAAGAAGTAGTAATATGACCAACCAACCAAAAAAAATACTATTTGTTTATTACAAGCTTTTCAAGGCTGGGGGAGTCGCACGCGTATTAGTTTCCTTGGCGAACGAATTAGTGGAGAAAGGTTATGATGTTTCAATTGTGATTATGATCAATGAAAAAAGTAGCTTTTTTGAATTAGACCATCGAGTTAAGATTATTGTAATTGATACTTTTTCGCATTGGGGATTTCAAAAAATTAATGTTAACTTGAATAAGTATTTTCCAAAATTGCCCTATAAAAATAACATCAAAAATTATGTGTATGATTTCGGTCAATGGGAAATGTTACATAAATGGATGAACAAGAATGGTCAAAATTATGATGTAATTATCTCAAGTTGGTATAAATTATCTGCTCAATTAGCATTGAATAAAAAAGTAAGAGGAAAGACAATTGCTTGGGAACATGCAAATTTTGAAGTAGGAGGAAAATTATGGAAAGATACTTTACGAAAACATTACAAAAATTTGAAAGGTGTTGTTTGTATTAACTCCAATTCTTTAGAACATTATAAAAATATTCATAAAAATGTTCACTTGATTCCTAATTTAATAGGAGAACCTTTTGAATCTTTTGATGAAAGTTTGATTGATCAAAAAGAAAATACGTTAATTTATGTTGGTCGATTAGATGCGGATAAAAATGTTGGTGAATTGATTGATATAGTTAATGAAATCAATTTAAAAGATTTTAAATTTAAGATTATTGGAGATGGACCATCTAAAAATGAGTTAGAAAACAAAGTGAAATCTATTGAGATTTTAAATGATAAAATTCTATTTTTAGGAAGTCAAACTATTTCAGAAATTTTTCAAGAACTTTCGAAAAGTAAAATTTTTCTTTTTACAAGTAAAACCGAATGTTTACCAACGGTTTTGATTGAAGCGAATTTAACAGCTAACGCATTAATTTCTTATAACTGCAAGTATGGACCTTCTGATATTGTGAATGAGAAAAATGGTTTTTTAATTCCTATGAATGATAAACAACTTTTTAAAGAAAAATTACAATACTTAATTGATTATGAAGAGGATTTAGAGTTACTCAATAAATTAAGTGGAGAAAATTCTGAAAAGTGGAGAAAAGATCTAATTATTAATCAATGGAATTCATTAATTGAATAATAATTTTGTATGATTAGTAAACAATTAAAAAATAAATTACGACGTTATAAATATCTGCTAAAATGGTATCTACAATATCATTTTCAAAAAGTCGAATCATATAAAAATAGAAAACCATTTGATGTATCTGAATCCCAAAATTTAGTGTTGGTTCCTCATGCCGATGACGAATGGATAGGTAATAGTCAGCTGTTATTGAAAAAAAATACAATCGTTTATTATTTTCAATTCTTAGGAAATAATTATAATGAAACAAATAAAACTGTAAGAAGAAATGAATTGATTGAATTAAAGAATAAAATTGGTTTTGAATTGGTTGTATCTAACAGTTATGAAGATTACTCAGATTTAAAAGAATTATTAAATAATAAAAGTATTTCTAATATATTTATTCCCTTTCCGATTGATTGGCATAAAGAACACATAAAAGTAAATACAATATTTCATCATATTTTATCAGGTTTACAAATTAAACCTAATTTGTTTTTTTATCATATTTCGGTTCCTTTGCCTATAGATTTTGAAATAAATTATATGCAAATGGATAAATCTGATTTACATTTTAAACAAACTATTTTTGCTGATATATATAAATCCCAGTATAATACACCAATAAAACGTCTAAATTATCAGCTAAGATTAAATGCTAAAGGTTCGGAATGTTATGCTACAGAAAACTTTGTGGAATTATCTTTTGAAGAGTGGACAGATTTATTAAATTTTGTGAACGATAATTACGACACTAAAATAAAGGAACTTATTTATTATATTGATGATTTAGGAAAAATTAGAGAAAAATCAAATCAGATTTATAGAGATTGGAAAAATAATAATTAAATGCTAAACTATTTAAAACTTATACGTGTTAACCAATGGGTAAAAAATTTATTTGTTTTTTTACCAATATTTTTTTCGGGAAATTTATTGAATATCGATTTGTTTATTGAGTCGTTTTATGGCTTTTTAATTTTTTCTTTTGTCGCGAGTAGTATTTATATTATCAATGATTACGTTGATATTGAAAAAGATAAAAAACATCCCGAAAAGAAAAATAGACCACTCGCAAGTGGTAAAATATCGAAGCAAAATGCTTTAATTCTATTTGTTATTTTAGTCATTGTAACATCAATTTTGATTTATTTTTTTGGAAATAAATATGTCGCAATTCTTGTTGGAATTTACTTTTTTATGAATTTGGCTTATTCATTCAAGTTAAAACAAATTGCAATTCTTGATGTGATGATTATTGCGTTTGGATTCTTACTAAGAGTTTTTGTTGGTGGTTATATGACCGGAATTTTAGTGACAGATTGGACGATTTTATTGGTTTTTGATTTGGCTCTTATTTTAGCTTTAGGAAAACGAAGAGGTGAATTAATTAACGCCGATTTACAAGGAATTACAAGAAAATCGTTGGATGGATATAATCTCAATTTTCTTAATTCTGCCTTAGCTATAACTTGTACTGTCGCTGTAATTTGTTACATGATGTTTATTCTTTCCCCAGAAACACAATCCAAATTTCATCATTATATTATTTATACTTTTGTCTTTGTTTTTGCGGCAGTTTTACGTTATTTACAACAGACATTTGTTTTTTCGAAAACAGAATCTCCTACAAAACTAATTTTTAAAGATCATTTTTTACAAATTCTAATTATAATGTGGGGAATTTGTTATGTATTATTGATTTATTTTAATCATGGAAAATAAAAAATTATCTCCAGTAGCAAATTGGGGACTTTATCCATCTATAAAAGCGAATGTTGTATCGCCAACTACAATTTTAGAATTTCAGGAAGCAATTCTTTCAAATGAAGAAGTTATTGCGAGAGGAAATGGTCGTTGTTATGGAGATGCATCATTACAAAATACAATTATTTCAACATCGAAATGGAATAAATTTATCGATTTTGATCGCGAACATGGCATTATAGAAGTTGAATCTGGAGTTTTATTATCAGATATTTTAGAAGTTTCAATTCCGGCAGGATATTTCATTTCAGTCACTCCTGGAACCAAATTTATTACAGTTGGCGGAGCAATTGCATCAGATGTTCATGGAAAAAATCATCACATCGATGGTTGTTTTTCTGATCATTTAATTCATTTCGATTTAATGATTGAAAATGGAGATATTTTACATTGTTCAAGAAATGAAAACACAGATTTATTTTGGGCAACAATAGGAGGAATGGGATTGACAGGAATTGTTATTTCTGCTAAATTTATGTTGAAAAAAATTGAGTCAGCATATATTCGAAATGAAGCAATTCAGGCGAAGAATTTAGATGAGATTTTTGATTTGTTCGAATCTTCTGAATCTTGGACATATAATGTTGCGTGGTTAGATTGTTTACAAAAAGGTACTTCCTTAGGAAAATCGATTATGTTGCGTGGCGAACATGCGATTTTAGACGAGTTACCTCAAAAATTCAAAAAGAATCCTTTAAAAATTAAGAAGAAATTAAACTTAAATATTCCATTTTTCTTTCCAAATTTTGCGTTAAATCCTTTATCAATTAAGATTTTCAATTGGTTATATTTTAATAAACAAGGTAAAAAGCATTTGAAAAATTATGTGGATTACGAAACATTTTTTTATCCGTTAGATGCTGTTCATAATTGGAATCGTATTTATGGGAAAAATGGATTTATTCAATATCAATTTGTGATTCCAAAGGAGACGGGAAAAGAAGGAATGCGAAAGATTTTGGAAACAATTGCTGCTAGTGGAAATGGTTCTTTTTTAGTAGTATTGAAATTGTTTGGTGATAATAATCCAAAAGCTTATAATTCGTTTCCAATGAAAGGATACACACTGGCTTTAGACTTTAAAGTAAACAATAAATTAGAGAAATTAATTGCAAGTTTAGATAAAATTGTGATGGATTATGGAGGACATATTTACCGAACAAAAGACGCGATGTCCAATCCAGCCTTGACAGATTATTTACAACATATCGATTCTCCAAAATTCGAGTCGATGCAAAACGAACGTATCAATAGATTTAAGCAAAAATGATAGTAATAGGATCAAATTCTGATGTAGCAATAGCTTTTGTAGAAAAGGTTTTGAAAGAAGGTAAACGTTTTCCGATGGTTTATTTATTTACATCAAACATCGAAAAAACAAAGAAATTAGCACTACATTTTTATGCAAAATATGAGCAAAAATGCGAGATTGTTCATTTCGATTTAACAAAAGAAAACGATTATTCTTTAATTTCTCATATCGATTCTGAATTATTGTTTTGTGCAGCTGGATATTTAGGAAAAAATTCGGAAGAAGGTTTATATGATGATTGGAACACGAAACAAATAGTAGAAGTTAATTACTCAAAATTAATTGTCTTAATTAATCATTTTGCGCAGAAATTCGAAGCAAAAGGTTCGGGAACTATCATTGGATTGTCGTCTGTAGCTGGTGAACGTGGTCGTCAAAGCAATTTTATTTATGGATCTGCAAAAGCTGGTTTCACAGCTTATTTAGCTGGTTTGAGAAATTATTTATTCCATAAAAAAGTTCATGTAATGACAGTTATTCCAGGATTTATGGATACGCAAATGACAGCTGATATTGAAACACCAAAACCATTAACTGCTCAACCAGATCAAGCGGCTAATATTATTTATAAAGCTTATGTCAAAAAGAAAAATATTGTTTATGTAACATTTTTGTGGTGGGGAATTATGATGATAATTCGTAATGTTCCTGAATTTATTTTCAAAAAAATGAAAATGTAATGAATCGCAATTTATACCTTTTTGATTTTGATGGAACATTAACTTGTAAAGATACCTTATTCGATTTTTTAAAATTCTCTTTTCCTAAAGTTTACTTTATTAATTATCTGATATTTATTCCATTATTTATCGTTTCAAAATTGAAGATAATTGATGCTGGTTTTGTAAAAGAAATGTTTATTTCTAAATTTTTGAAAGGAAAATCTTATGTTGAAATTAATCAATTAGCTCAAAATTATTTTGAACAAAATCATCAAGAATTAATTTATTCAAAAGCTGATGAATATATTAAATCGTTAAGTAATTATAATGATAAATTTATCGTTTCGGCTTCAGTCGATTTTTGGATTCAACCTTTTGCTGATTATTATGAAATGGGACTAATTTGTACCAAAGCAAAATATGATGAACAAGGCTTTTTTACAGGGAAATTTGCTTCACCAAATTGTAATTACCAAGAAAAAAAGAATAGAATCGAGAAAGAAATTGATTTGTCTTTATATGATAAAATCATAGCTTTTGGTGACACAAAAGGTGATGAAGCAATGTTTTCGATTGCTACAAAATCTAATTTTAGATATTTTAATTAATCATTTACCAAAAATAATCTCCTATTAATTGCATTACGAATGTTTGTAAAAGAGCAATATAAGCTATGTTTTTTAAAACGTTTACTTCCTTTACATTGATTAATAGTAAAAGTATATAAGGGTAAAGATAAAGGCAAGCTCTTGCTGTTTCTCCTGTTCCATAGGCACCTGTCAAAAACATTAGCATTAAAGAGAGGAACGCTATTATTGGCAAATAAAAATTAATTTCATTCTTTTTAAGATTAAATACTTTTGGGGTAAATAGGTAGGCGAAAAAACCAAAAGACAAGAAAAGTAATATTTCACTAATGTTCTCTAAACGTGTAAAAAGATAAACAATTGGTTGATGAAATCCTCTAAAACCATTAGGGTTTTCAAGTTTTGAAGCATTGAAAAAAGCTTCAATATGGTTATAATCAAGTATTAATTGAAGTAATAAAATATAGAAAAGAAATAAGATTCCTACAATTATAAAGTTAATGATTGTGTATTTATTTTTTTCAATGATTAATTGATATATTGACAATATTGCTGCAACACAGGCAAAAAAAGTTCCACTAAATGATATACTATTTGCTAAAGAAAATCCTATAAATGCTAATAATATTCCTTTAATATTTATAGAATTCGATCTTGATATGATTAACATTCCATATAAAAAAATTAAACTAAAAAATAGAAACACAGCATCTATTGATACAATACTATAAATGTTTACAGCAGGAATAAGTGCAAAAATTAAGAGAAGAATATTTCTTTTAGAGTTTTCTATTTTGAAAAAATCAATAATTTTTATCAAAGGAAAAAATGAACAAAATGAAAGAATAGACATTCCGATAGCTAAACCAAGTACTGATTCGTTAAAAATTTTGTAAATAATATATTGTATCCAAACAGCAAAAGGAGGATGTGTTTTGGCATGCATTGTTAAAGTATCTTGTATCTCATTATAACTTGAAATGAATGTATAGCCATTTTTAATTTTAACTACATCATGAAAGTATTGAAAATCAGTATCAAGAAATGATCTTAAAAAAGTTTGATGGATTGAACCTTGAGCTAGGTTTCCAAATATTATTAACAAGATGTAAGCAATAAATAATTTTAAAATACTTAGATGATGATAATTTTTTAATGCGAATAAACCTGTTAATAAAAAAAATATTGAAAATAAGACACCTTGAAAAGTGATAGTAGAAAAATATACGACACTTATTGGAAAAGTAATTCTGGAACCAGTAAAAAAATGGTTTTCGTTTAAAAAATAATTCAATCCAACCATCACAATCCATCCTATAATTAATAATCCTATAATTTTGAATGGGCTTGTTTTTAGAACTGATTTAAAATTTTCTAACATAGTTTTAGGTTATTTTAAGTAATTTATTTTTAAGGTTTCACAAAATTATTAATTTTGCACAAACCTAAACTATGAAAAAGAAAATATTAATACGTATTGGCTCACTTCGTCATGGAGGTGCTGAAAAAGTATTGGTAACTTTTCTCAAAAATCTTTCACCAGAAAAATACGAAATTGATTTGTTGTTAAATCTTTATTCGGGTAAATATCTCAAAGATGTGCCGTCTTGGATTAATATCTATTATTTGAATAAAGGTGAAATGATTACGACAAATCGTCCGCAGGATATTCCGAAAAAAGCTTTTCGAGTGATTTATCAAAAGATTTTGTCATCGTTTCCAAAGTTGCTTTACAAATTTATTTTACCGAATAAAAAATACGATATAGAGTTTGCGGCAATTCATGGAATGGCAGATGAAATCTTGAATTCTCCGATTAAATCTTCTAAAAAAATAGTTTGGATTCACAATGATTTGTCGAATATTCCTGAATATACAACAGTGCGATTGAAAAACTTTTTCAAGTTTGATCAAATTCTAGTGATTTCAGAAAAGATTAATCAATTATTTTTAGGTTTAGCAAATTCAGATGAACAAAAACAAAAAGTGGTTCGTATTTATAATCCTATTGATGTCAATGAAATTAAAAAGTCAGCTTTAGAAGCTTGTGAGATTCAGAAAAAAAATGATCAACCAACATTTGTTTCGATTGGAACAGTTTTTCCACAAAAAGGATTTGATCGTCTACTGAGAGCGCATCGCAAATTGTTAGACGAAGGTTTTCAACATCAAGTTTGGATTGTTGGTGACGGTTACGATTTTCCGAATATTAAAAAATTGGTTGAAGAATTAAAAGTTGAAGAAACTGCACATTTGATTGGTTTCAAAGAAAATCCTTATCCATATTTTGTTCAAGCCGATTATTATATTTTATCCTCTCGTTACGAAGGTTATCCAACAGTTTTGTTTGAAGCGATGGTTTTAGAAAAGCCAATTATAGCAACAGATGTTTCGGGAGTTAGAGAAATGTTGAATGATGGTGAATTAGGTTATATTATCGATAATGAAGAAGAAGCAATTTATGATGGGATGAAATATTTTATTCAAAATCCTGAAATTGCTCATAAATATCAACAAATCATTGAAGGAAAAACATTACCTTTTGAGTTGGGTAATGCAGTAAATTCAATTGAAAAATATTTAAACTAAATTATGAAAACAATTATTCAGAAAGATTTTTATCGAAACTTTGGATATTGGACAAATTCTCCTTTCTTGAAAGGTTTTATGAGCCCAGGTTTTCGTTTTATTTATTGTTTAAGAAAAGCTCAACAATATTCTGCAAAACATCCTTTAGGTTTAGTTTATCGTTTGTTGTTGCGTCGTTATTCGATTAAATATGGTTATCAAATTTCTGCAAAAACAGAAATTGGAGCAGGGTTAAATTTAGGGCATTGGGGAACTGTCGTTGTTAATCCTAAATGTAGAATTGGGAAAAATTGTAACATTGCGCATGGCGTAACCTTAGGTCAGACAAATAGAGGAAAATCGAAAGGGTTTCCAATTTTGAAAGACGATGTATGGGTTGGTACAAATGCTGTAATTGTTGGTGGAATTACAATCGGAAATAACGTATTGATTGCGCCAAACAGTTATGTAACGCAAGATGTGCCAGATAATTCGATTGTGAGAGGAAATCCAATGCAAATTATTTCGAACGAAAAAGCTACGGAAGGTTATATTAATAATAGAATTGAATAAAATTTTTTGAAAACAATACTTTTCATATTGCCAGCTCTTAATCAAGGTGGTGCGGAGCGAGTAATTACAACGCTTTGTAATGAATTGGATCGAAAGAAATTCTGTCCAAAATTGGTGCTGTTCAAAAAAGAAGGTTATTATTTAAATCATTTGAAAGATGATGTTGAAATTATTGAATTAAACGTTTCTCGTATTCGTTATTCGATTTTCAAAATTATTCCGTTGATTAAAAAGTTGAAACCAGAAATTGTTTTTACAGGTTGGGGAGAAATTTCCGCTTTTTTATCACCAATCATTTCTTTGTTTCCTAAAACGAAGTTTATCACAAGAGAAACAAATGTGGTTTCTGAACATGTAAAACGAAAAGAGATTCTATTCTTTTATCGATTTTATAACAATTTTCATCAAATTATTGCGCAAAGCGATGATATGAAAAATGATTTGATTGAGAATTTTAGAATTTCGGAAAATAAAATTATAAAAATTAATAATCCAGTTGATTTTGATTTGATTAATCGATTAAAAATAGAAAGTATTACTATCGATTTTGACACGAGCTATAAAAAAATTGTGGCAATAGGAAATCTTTCTCCACGAAAAGGTTTTGATCTTTTATTGAATGTGATGAATGAATTGAAAGGAGAAAATATACATTTAACGATTCTTGGAGATGGAGCTTTTAAAGAAGAATTAACTCAACAAAAAGATGAATTAGGTTTAAATAATGTAACATTTAAAGGAAAAGTTTCAAATCCATTTATTTACCTAAAAAATGCAGATTTGTTTGTACTTTCTTCTCGTTACGAAGGTTTTCCGAATGTTTTGCTGGAAGCTGGAGCTTGTGGAACTTATAGTTTGGCAAATAATTGTCCAGGAGGAATCAATGAAATTGTACAAAAAGGAATTAATGCAGAAATTTTTCCAATTTCAGATTCAAAAGGTTTTGCAGAAAAAATAAAAGAGGCTTTGCAAGAAAATCATTTAGAAGAACAAATAATTTCGAGTATTTATTCTCGATTTAGTAAAGAAAAAATAATTCAACAATACGAATCAATTTTTGATAAAATATAATGTCAATTCAGTCTAAAATATCAGTCATTGTGCCAGTTTATAACACCGAAAAATATCTTTCGAAATGTTTAAATTCGATATTGAATCAAACGTTGAAAGAAATTGAAGTGATTGTTGTAAATGATGGTTCTAAGGATGATTCTCAAGAAATTATTGATGAATTTGTTTCTAAAGATTCGCGCATAATTTCTATTCAGAAAGAAAATGGAGGATTAAGTGATGCGAGAAATGCTGGTATTGATAAAGCAAAAGGAGAATTTATTGCTTTTATTGATTCTGATGATTATATTGATTTAACGATGTTGGAGAAAATGTATGAATTGGCGAAAAGAGATGAATCTGAAATTGTTTTGTGTGATTTGGTAAAAGTTGATGAAAATGGTAAAGAATTTCGTGATTTACCGCAATCGCCTCAATTGCCAGAAAAAATGATTTTAGCAGAAGATTTTACCATTTTTGGTGAAATGAGTTGCTTTGCTTGTAATAAAATCTTCAAAAAATCGTTGTTTGAGAATCATCAATTTAGAAAAGGAATTCATTTTGAGGATATAGAATTGATTCCGAAATTGGTTTTAGATTCTAGTATTATCTCTAAAATAAATGAACCTTTTTATAAGTATTTCGAACGACAAGATTCTATTACAAAAACACATACGGAGAAAGGTTTGGATATGTTTGTTGCTGTAAATGAGGTGACAAATTATTTTTATCAGAGTAAATACAATACATTTGCAACTGAGTTAAAGCGTTTTCAAATTATACAAGGTTATTATTCGTATTTAGCTTATTTGGCTTATGTGAAAGATAAAAAATTGAAGCGTAAAATGTTAAATGTTTTGAATGACTTTTTAAAGGCAAATAACTTAACAAAAAAAGAACTTAAAAACTACAAGCGTTTTGATAAAAACTATTTAAATTCATTACCATTGAAAAAAAGATTTTTTTACCATTTAGCCATGATTTATCCTCAACTATTACTTAAATTTTAATCGGTAGTGAGTTTTATTTATTTATTCATATTTGCATTTCTACTTGTTGCATCTTTTTTAGAGTTTTCTAATAAAAAGGTTAGTAAACAATCATATGTATTAATTGTTGTGATAATGTGTTTAACTGCTGGATTGGGATATGCATTGAGTCCTGATTGGGTAGCATATTTTGATACTTTTAATGCATTGGCTTATGTAAATTGGTCAGAGTTTGGTCGTTTTGCCTATATGGCAGGTATGGAGAAAGGATATTTAGGCCTGAATAAAATACTTGTTGATTATGGTTTTGATTTTGGGATGCTTACTTTAATAGTTGCAACAACTTCTCTTATTCTAAAGACAACAACTTTCTATAAATACGGAGGATTTCCTTTTTTAGTATTATTTATTTATGCGATGCCGAATTTTATGTTCGAAGAGCATGTACATATTAGGCAAGGATTAGCAAATGCAATTGCACTTTATTCTATACGTTATGTAATCGATCGTAACCTAATAAAGTTTTTGATTTGTATTACAATTGGATTTCAATTTCATGAATCTATAATTGTTTTTTTACTTGCTTATTGGATTGCCCCAATGAAGTTTGATGAAAAATTTATAGGCTGGTTAGTTGTGTTTTCAATTATAGGGTTTTATACAGGTTTAAATTCAATTATAGAAATCATTATGGATTTTATGCCAATTGGTCAAGATAAATTTGAGAGTTATCAAAGTCAGTTATATGATCAAGGTAATGGTGTAGCAGTAGGTGATTTCGTGAAGATTATTTCAATTCTTTCAATTATTATTTATAATAAATATGCTGTAGAAGATAAATTATATTGTTATTTCCGTAATCTTTTTGTTTTTGGAGTTTTATTATACTTTTTTTTAGGAAAAGGAATTTTTGGTGTTAGATTACCTGGATTTTATTTAGTTTTCTTAGGGCTTGCAGTTGGTAGATTAGTATATGTATTTGATGGGGATAAATTTAAAAGAAATTTTATTTATTTGAGTTTTGTGTCTTATACTGTATTATTGATTTTTTGGTTTCAAATAAAGCAAGCACATAAATCAAATTTCTCAAATTATAGAACAGTTTTTAATAAAGAAGCGGTTTACGGGCTATGGAAATGGAATTAATATCTATAATAACGCCTTGTTATAATTCAGAAAAGTATATTTCAGAAACATATGATTCAATAAAATCTCAAAATTATAAGAACTGGGAGTGGATTATTGTAGATGATTGTTCATCAGATAAATCTGTCGAAATAATTCAATCATTTAATGATGAACGAATAAAATTAGTTATTCAATCTAAAAACCAAGGTGCTGCCTATGCTAGAAATTTAGCATTAAATAAAGCACAAGGTAGATTTATAACATTTCTCGATAGTGACGATTTATGGCTTCCTAATTTTTTAGAAACTACAATTAATTATTTAATAGAGAATAATGAAGAGTTAGTTTATTCAAGTTATAAACGGGTTGATGAAAATTTAAAACCATTGTTAGCAGATTTTATTGCTGTAGACAAAGTAGATCGAAATCGAATTTTATATAATTGTCCTATTCCGATGTTAACATCTGTATATGATTCAAAACGAATTGGAAAAATACCGGTTCCAGATGTAGAACTTCGGGAAGATCATGCAATGTGGATAGATTTGTTAGGTAAAATAAAATATGCAAGAGCAATCAATGAATCTTTAGCTATTTATAGAATTAGAAACAACTCAGTTTCTCGAAATAAATTACGAATTGTAAAAAAACAATATAATGTTTATAGATATTATTTAAAAATGAATTTTTTTAAATCGTCTTATTACACTTTTTTTTGGGCAATTAATGGAATAAAAAAATATGGAAAATTTTAAATTATTAGAGTATTTATATACATTAAATATCTCTCCCTTATATGTCAATATATTTGGAGCATTTTTTTCTGCTTTATTTATTACATTAATATCCATTCCGAAAATTATACGAATATCATATAAAAAACAATTGATGGATGTGCCTGGAGAGAGAAGTTCTCATGAAAATAAAGTACCAACTTTAGGAGGTGTGGCTTTGTTTTTTGGAATTGTTGTGTCTACTTCAATATTTGCAACCGAATTAGGTGTTAACTATTCTTTCTTTTTATCCGCAATTACAATATTATTTTTTATTGGATTAATGGATGATTTGTTAGTTGTAGCTCCTGATAAAAAATTATATGGTCAGATTATAAGTACAATATTAATTATTTTTGGTTCTGGTATAATGATTAAGTCATTTTCAGGGTTATTTGAGATCTATGAAATTCCTTACTTTATTGGAGTTATTTTAACCATTTTTGTATTTATAGTACTAATAAATGCGTTTAATTTAATTGACGGAATTGATGGTTTAGCTTCAGGAATTGGTATAGTAATTAGTTTGTGTTTTGTTTATATATTCTACAGAATATTTGATTACGGGATAGGAATATTAGCTGTTAGTACATTAGCTGTTTTACTAGGTTTTGGAAGGTATAATTTGTCTAAAAAGTTTAAAATATTCATGGGAGATACCGGTTCTATGGTTATAGGATTTATTTTAACCTTTATGGCAATTCGTTTTTTATACATTAGTGAAACGTCAAGTTTAGGATTAAAAACTGGTCCTGTTTTACTTCTTTTTATTTTTGTAATTCCAATAGTAGATACATTATCTGTTTTTACAATTCGAATTCTTAGAAAAAGAAGTCCTTTTTCGGCTGACAAAAACCATCTTCATCACCAGTTTTTAAAATTAGGGTTAACTCATATTCAAACTTCAATAATATTAGTACTTATTAACATTTTTTTTATATTCATTGGGTATTATTTTAGAAATATTGAAATTAATAAACTATTTTTGATCTTTATTGTTTTATCAATTAGTTTTGTTGTCTCTTTACGATATGCTGTAATATTAAAAAAGAATAAAAAAATATCATTATAAAAATGCTTAACTTAAAATCAACTTTAACCAAAACTTTTATTTTGTTGATAATCATGAATTTGTTTTCATGTATATCTTTAAAAGATGTTCAACTAATTCAGCCAGATCCTAATTTAAAATTAGATGCAAATGGTAAGATTTCTTTTGAAAAACCTGAATATCATATTCAAAAAAATGATCAAATTTTAATTAATATTTCGTCTGCTGCAGGAGCTTCTATGGGAATTCTTAGTGATTTTATTACTTCAGGTAATAATACTCAAGGAGGAAATGGAGTGTATGTAAGACAAGACGGAGCAATTGAGTTACCTCGTATTGGGAAAATAAAATTAGAAGGTCTTACTATTGAACAAGCTCGAAAGAAAATTCAAGATGAGTTCTATAAAATCTACGATGAAAAGGGAACTTTTATCGATGTTAATTTAGCGGGAATAGAATATACTATTGTAGGAGAAGCAAGTCAAGGAGTTTTTAGAGCGCCTAAAAAGAATATAACGTTACTAGATGCTTTTGCCCAATCAGGAACGAATAATATCTATGCTGATTTAAAAAATGTACGAATTATTAGAACAGATTTAGATGGGACAAAGCAGGTATATGTCGATTTAACAAAAGAATCTATTATGAATTCTGAGTATTATTGGATTCAGAATAATGATATTATTGTTGTTAATCCTCGTAAAGAAAAAGTATGGGGTGTAGGACTAAATCCTCTTACTGTTGTTACTACTGTAATGGGAGCAATTGCAACAATTTTAGGAGTTTATTTATTCTTTGATAAAATATAATAATGGCAGATACAACAATTAATCAAAAAGTTAAGAAAAAACAATCTGACTTTATTGATGTAGAAAGGCTTATACCAAGATTATTGAATGCTTGGCCATTATATATAATTTCGATGCTAATTGCGTTGGCGGTAGCATATTATCTTAATAATTGGAAGCTGAACAAAATTTATACAGCAAATACAACATTTAAAATTAAAGATAATAGTTCTGCTAATAATTCATTAGCCTCTAATTCTATTAACTTTATTTGGGGAGGAAATGCAAATAAAATTGATGGGTTAACGTATACATTAACTTCTCGTATTCATAATGAGAAAGTTGTAAAAAGAGCAGAATCTTATATATTCTATACAGAAGAAGGACGTTTAAAAAAATCTAATATATATAAATTAGATGCTCCTTTTCATGTTCATATTGATACATTACATCAACAAGTTGCATATGTTGATGTAAAAGTAAAACCTAAAGATCATAACTCTTTTTATTTTGAAGTTGAGAACAAAAATGGTTCTTTATATCAGTTTACTAAAGATAGTATTATAAAGTCTGACGAGTTGAATTTACCTAAGATTGGTTATTATAATCAATGGATGGTAGGTAAAAACTATAAAATCATGTTGACTCGTTCAAATGTACCATTTTCTGAAAGCTCAATATCATTTAAATTAGTCACAATCAAAGATGCAACAGGAAGAGCTGTACAGAATTTTAGTGTTACAAATCCATCTAAAATTTCAAGTATAATAGCTGTTTCAAAAAATGCTGAAAGTTTGAATGAAGCAGTTGATATTTTAAATAATTCAATTCAAGTTTTAATAGAAAATGAATTAGCAGAAAGAAATTTATCAGCCTACCAAACACGTAAATATTTACAAGAACGAATTGCAGCTGTAAAGCTTAAGCTAGATAGCGCAACAAACAATTTACAAGAGTTACAGAAGAAAACTGGAGTTTATAATTTCGACACAAAGAAAGGCGAGCTTTTAAGTAAACTTACAGAATTAGATAAAGAACGCGTAACTGTAGAAGAGAAAATCAATGCATTACATCGTTTAATGCCTAAAAAATCGAGTAGTGTTGATAATTTAATCGCTCTTAATATTGCTGGTCTTGATGTGTCTTATTACATGACGAATGTAGATCAATTAGAAGGTCTTGAAAATCAGCGCGAGCAAATGCTAAAAGTTTATAAAGCAAATACTGATGAGATTAGAGAAATTGATCGTCGATTAGCTAAAACAAGAAATAATATTTCGAATGTAGTTAATGCACATTTACAAAAGCTGAATACAGATCTATCTATGATTAACGCTAAGTTAACGGAATCTGAATTCAAAGCGAAAGATTTACCTTATGAAGAAATTGAATTTGTTGAAGCGAATCGTGGATTTGAATTGAATAGTACATTGTATTCAACTTTAATTAATCAATTAAATACAACTGATTTATCTTTAGCATCTATCGTATCTGATATCACAATTATTGATCCAGCTAAAAATCAAGGTCAAGGTTCTATTTATCCAAATCCGCAGCGTAATTATTTAATAGCTTTGGGAATTGGTTTATTGATTCCTTTGATTTATGTAGTGATTAAAGAATTATTAGATTTCAAAGTTCGTGTATTAAAAGATATTACAAGTCGTACGAATATTCCAATTATTGGTTTAGTTGGTCCATTAGGAGATAATTCGCCTTTAGTTGTAATCAATAATCCAAAATCAGGAATTTCAGAATCGTTTAGATCAATTCGTTCTAATCTAAAATATTTATATAAGAATCCAGGACTTGAAGAACATAATAAAACGATTTTAGTAACTTCATTTATTGGAGGTGAAGGAAAGACTTTCAACGCGATGAATATTGCGAGTTCAATCGGTTCTATGGATAAGAAAACGGTTCTGATTGGATTAGATTTACGTAAACCAAAAATATTTGATGATTTTAACATCAATAATAAAACAGGTGTTACAGACTATGTTGCGGGTGATTTAGAATTAAATCAAATTACGCAACGTACAATTTTACCAAATTTAGATATTATTACAGCAGGTCCAATTCCTCCAAATCCTTCAGAATTGATTTTAAGTAAACGAATGGATCAATTATTTGCTGAATTGAAAGAGAAATATGAATTTGTAATTATAGATTCACCACCGATTGGTTTGGTAACAGATTCGTACGATTTGATGCGTTATGCAGATTGTACATTGTATGTAACTCGCTACAATTATTCGGAGAAAAACTTTATCAATGCGATTTCTAATAAATATGATGAAGGTGAAGTTTCGAATGTCGGAATTATATTCAACGATTTCCAAATTAAAACTGGCTACGGTTATGGTTATGGCTACGGCTATGGCTACGGCTATGGCTACGGTTATGGTTATGGCTACGGTTATTTTTCTGGAGATGAGAATTTTGATAATTCATCGTTTGGAAAAATAAAACGTTTAGCTTCTCGAATTAAAGGTAAATTCTTTTAATTGAAATGATCTTAAAGAACATATTTGATTATATACTTGCATTAATCCTACTAATATTTTTAGTGGGATTAATTGTTTTGTTAATTATCATAAGTTCTATAGATACCAATCAATTTGGCGTTTTTACACAGAAAAGAGTAGGGAAGAATGGAAGGTTTTTCAAGATTTATAAAATTAGAACGATTAAAGGAATTTCTAAATCGACAATAACAACCAATCAACATCAAATTACCAAAATTGGAAAGATTCTTAGAGATTATAAATTAGATGAATTACCTCAATTATTCAATATTCTAAAAGGAGAAATGAGTTTTGTTGGTCCTCGACCTGATGTCGCTGGTTATGCGGATAAATTGATTGGAGAAGATAGATTGATGTTGAAAGTTAAACCAGGAATAACTGGTCCAGCTCAATTAAAATATAGAAATGAGGATGAAGTTTTGTCTAATGTAGAAGATCCAATCCAATATAATGATGAAATTCTTTGGCCAGATAAAGTCAAAATTAATGTAGAATATGTAAAGAATTGGAGTTTTCGACAAGATTTGATTTACATGTTTCAAACAATATTCAAAAAATAAAAAGAGAATCCTAAATTGGATTCTCTTCTATTTTTAAAAATATTTTCGTTTTTCTAAACTTGAATAACACCTAAATTAAATTGTTTCTCAATAGGAGCATGATTTGCAGCTTCAATTCCCATCGAAATCCATTTACGCGTATCTAAAGGATCAATAATTCCATCTGTCCACAAACGTGCCGCAGCATAATAAGGACTTGTTTCATCATTGTATTTTGCTGTAATATCGTTCAAAAGTTCTTGCTTTTTCACTTCATCAACTTCTACACCTTGCGCTTTCAATGTCGCTTCTTTTATTTGTAACAAAACTTTCGCCGCTTGCTCGCCTCCCATAACTGCCAATTGAGCCGAAGGCCAAGCCGCAATTAATCTAGGGTCATATGCTTTTCCGCACATAGCATAGTTTCCTGCACCATAAGAATTACCAACTATGATCGTGAATTTTGGAACAACAGAATTAGAAACTGCATTCACCATTTTTGCTCCATCTTTGATAATTCCACCATGTTCTGATTTAGATCCAACCATAAAACCAGTCACATCTTGTAAGAAAACCAATGGAATCTTCTTTTGGTTACAATTCGCGATAAAACGAGTTGCTTTATCTGCAGAATCTGAATAAATCACACCACCAAACTGCATCCCATCTTTTTTAGACTTCACAATTTTACGTTGATTAGCCACAATTCCAACTGCCCAACCATCAATTCGCGCATACGTACAGATGATTGATTTTCCATAATCAGGTTTATATTCGTCCAATTCTGAGTTATCAACAATTCTGTTAATAATCTCATACATATCGTACTGCTCAGCGCGAGATTCAGGTAAAATACCATAGATTTCATTCTCATCTAAAGCAGGTTTTGCTGCCTCAATTCTATTAAATCCAGCTTTTTCATAATCACCAATTTTACCAACGATAGACTTTATTCTATCCAAAGCATCTTTATCATCTTTTGCTTTATAATCAGTCACGCCAGAGATTTCGCAATGTGTTGTTGCTCCACCTAAAGTTTCGTTGTCAATATCTTCTCCAATTGCCGCTTTTACCAAATAACTTCCTGCCAAGAAAATAGAACCTGTTTTGTCTACAATCATTGCTTCGTCGCTCATAATTGGTAAATATGCTCCACCAGCAACACAACTTCCCATCACAGCAGAAATTTGAGTAATTCCCATTGATGACATGATTGCATTATTGCGGAAAATTCGACCAAACATTTCTTTATCAGGAAAAATCTCATCTTGCATTGGTAAATAAACACCTGCGCTGTCCACCAAATAAATAATTGGCAATTTATTTTCCATCGCAATTTCTTGCGCACGCAAATTCTTTTTACCTGTAATTGGAAACCAAGCACCAGCTTTTACTGTCGCGTCATTCGCAACAACAATACATTGTTTGCCAGAAATGTAACCAATTTTCACAACAACACCTCCCGAAGGACATCCGCCGTGTTCTTTGTACATTTCATCGCCTGTTAAAGCTCCAATCTCAATATTCGGTTTTTTTTCGTCCAAAAGATAATCAATACGTTCCCTTGCAGACATTTTTCCTTTGCTATGCAACGCATCAATTCTTTTTTGACCTCCGCCAAGGTAAACTTGTTTCAGTTTTTGACGTAGTTTAGAAAGTAATAATTTGTTATGATCCTCTCTTTTATTAAAAGTTAAATCCATTGTGGTTTTCTGTTTGTTTACAGCCCTAAACTAATGAATTTTATCGAATTCTTAAAATGAAATTTAGACTTGAGAATCAACGAATACAAAGTTCTTGCAATGCGTTTGGATTTGAGGAAAAAATGACAGAAAATCAATTTCTAGATTGGCATAATTTTTTTCAAATTCTGGAATGATTTGATGCAAATTATTCTCAAATTTTGCTCGACTTCCGATTCCTTTTAATGTTTTTTGAACGCCTTCTAAGGTCGAATAATTTTCGAACCAATCATATTTCAATAAATAAAAAATGGTTTCTTGTAGTTTTTTTGGAAACGAATTGTATTCATCCTTAAATAATTGATAACAATCTGTTTTAAATTTTTCGAAAGGGGTTTCAGAATAATTATTCCAATATTTTATCAAAAAATAATCATAAATCACATCAATAATAATTGGTGCAAATTTGTGTTGTGTTTCGTGAAAATAACTTGAGCTTTTCTTCACCGTTTCGTGAGAATCTGTATATGTATCAATCGAACGATGCAATAAAATCCCTTTCTGAATTTCTTCTGGAAAATCTAAATATTGTTTTCCTTTAACAGTTTCTCCAAGCAAATTCCCAATCTGAAGCGATTGATTTCCGAAAGATAAATATTGATGTGCGACAAAGTTCATAAGGCTTGTTTAGTTTCATAAAGTTAAGTTTTTTTGTACAAACCTGTGTTATTTTACTGTGAAGAAAAAAAGCCATCTAAAAAAGAAGGCTCAAGAATTATATTTTTATTCGTTGTTTCCAGAAATTTGATTGATTTTTTCTTCTAAAATCGGATAATATTCAATCATTGAATCTTTTAAATTTCGATCCAAACTTAATGCATTTCCTAATGCTTCATTTCCTAATTGATCTTGATCGGTGATATAATAAACATTGCTTAATTGATAGAAAAATTCGGCACGATTAAAATTCTTCAAAGCCCCTGTTAATAAGACTGCGATCGCTTGTTCGTATTCTCCAACGGCAATCAAAGTTTCGGCGTAAGCAAACCAAGTATTGAATACTAAAGGTTTCATTTCAACAAGTTTTGAAAGGTTTTTTATAGCTTCCTCAAACTTCATTTGTTTCAGAAAATAGTAAGTTGAATCTGTATAATATTCGTAACTATCGCCATTCAATTCTATTGCACGCTGAATGTAATATTCGGCTTCTTCAATATTTTCTAATTTGTTGTAAAGCGAAGCTGCTTTTGCCCAAACTTTATCCAATTGTGGATCTTCTTTTATCGCAATATGATAAGCTTTCAATGCTTTTTGTGGTTTTTCTAACTTTTCGTACAATTCACCAATTTTCATATGCGTAACAGCGGGCGAATCATCAAATTCTAATGTTTCCTCTAGTGTTTCTATTGCTTTATTGTATTCTCCTAATTCTTCCAATGAAACTGCTTTGTTAGCATGACCAACAATAGAGTTAGGATTAATCGCGAGTACGTAATCCAACGCATTTATAGCTTCGTCATACATTTTTTTGTGATTGTACAACAAACCAAGTTGCAACCAAGAAACTTCCGAATATGGATTGTCGTCAATAAAATCTTTTAAAAATTCGATGCATTCATCAGGATTATGAATTTCTTCGTAGCATTGAATAATAGAGTAGAAAGTATAATCATTTTCTGGATTGAATTTCAATGCTTTTCTGAAAGCAATCAACGCAGAATGAACTTCATCTAAATTCAAATATTCATTTCCGATACAATTACAAATAAAATCAGTTTCTTCGTCGTCTATTTGCAAAGCTTCTTCATAAAAACTTATCGCTTTTCGGGGCATATTTTTCATTCCCCAAAATCGCGCTTGTACAAGAAGGTAATCTAATTCGTTTGCAGCTAAATCTTTTAAATATTTGATGAGTTTTGCAGCTTTTTTTAAATCCTCAATTGTAAGAAAATATTCAATTCTTTTGATTTTGATATCTATATTCTCGGGGTGCATTTTTTCTGCAAAATCTAGCGCACGTTTTGTGTATTCGCTATCATTTACTTCAATATAGAATTCAAGAATTTCGACCAAATCCTCCGAATCGTAATACTTATATTCACGATTATCAAGCATTTGCTCAAAACCTTCAATTAGCTCGTTATTAAAAAAATCTTCGTCCATAGTGATAGACTAATTTACAAAATAAAATGTGCAAAAATCATAACGAATTGTTAGAGTTTTGCACATTTGTTAAACAATTAAAATAGATTGTTTTAGATAATATTTTTGATGCTTTCGATCATTTTATCAGCTAATTTATTTGCATTTTCTTCTGAAGTACTTTCAGTATAAATACGAATAATTGGCTCTGTGTTTGACTTTCTTAAATGAACCCATTCTGTAGGGAAATCAATTTTAACTCCATCAACCGTATTGATTTCTTCGTTTTTGTAAACTTCTTGAATTTTCACTAACAATTCGTCAACATTGATTTCTGGTGTTAATTCAATTTTCTTTTTCGCCATAAAATATGCTGGATAAGAAGCTCTAATTTCAGAAACTGATTTATCTTGTTCGGCTAAATATGTCAAGAATAAAGCAATTCCTACTAAAGAATCGCGCCCGTAGTGCAATTCAGGATAAATAATTCCACCGTTTCCTTCTCCACCAATTTTAGCGTCAACGTTTTTCATTTCAACTACAACATTCACTTCTCCAACTGCTGATGGTGAATATTTTTGACCATATTTTTCAGAAATATCACGTAAGGCACGAGAAGATGATAAGTTAGAAACTGTTGCTGAAGGTGTTTTTGATAATACATAATCTGCGACTGCAACTAATGTGTATTCTTCTCCAAACATTTCACCTTTTTCGTCGATAATTGCTAAACGGTCAACATCTGGATCAACCACAATTCCGAAATCAGCTTGTTCGTCGATTACTTTTTTACAGATGTCACCTAAATGTTCTTTTAAAGGCTCTGGATTATGTGGGAAATGCCCATTTGGCTCACAATACATATCGTAATGAATCACACCTAAACGTTGTAACAACTTAGGAATTGCAATTCCTCCAGTTGAATTTACCGCATCAATCGCAACTTTGAAATTTTTCTCTTGAATCGCTTTTGCATTCACTAATGGCAAAGCCAAAATTTTCTCGATATGTAAATCAATTGCATCATCAAAAGTTTCATAAGAACCTAAATCATCAACTTCTGCAAAAGTATAATCATCTTTATCTGCGAAAGCTAAAATTTGTGCACCGTCTGCAGCAGAAACAAATTCTCCTTTTGCATTCAATAATTTCAACGCATTCCATTCTTTTGGATTGTGAGAAGCAGTTAAAATAATTCCTCCATCTGCATGTAAATGTGTCACCATAACTTCTACAGTTGGCGTTGTAGATAAACCTAAATCGACAACATTAATTCCTAATCCTTGTAAAGTTGAACAAACTAATTGAGAAACCATTTGTCCAGAAATTCGAGCATCACGCCCTACAATTACTTTATATTCTGATTGATTTGATTGATTCTTAAGCCAAGTTCCATAAGCAGCTGCGAATTTAACAGCGTCTATAGGAGTTAAATTATCTCCCGGTTTTCCTCCGATTGTTCCACGAAAACCTGAAATAGATTTGATTAGAGACATAAATTTTATTTTATAGTGTTACAAATTTACAAATTACAAAAACTTTTCTTATCTTTTTGGAACGATTTTAGTTAAGATTTACTTAACAATTTTTAAAACCATAAAAAATAGTATTAATTATGATGACAACTTCATTTATTATGTTAGGTATTACCGGAGTTTGGAGCTTTTTGGTATACTTAGTGTTCGGTTTAATTTGTGCTGGAATTGCTAAAGCAATAATGCCAGGTAAAGATCCGGGAGGATTTTGGGTAACTGCACTTATAGGTATTGTTGGTGCGTATTTAGGAGCTTATATGCGTACAATTTTAGGAATTTCTCATGATGGAGAAGTAAGTTTTTTCAGTCCATTGGATTGGATTTTTTCAATCTTAGGATCATTAATTTTATTATTTATCTGGAAAAAATTATTAGCTCCAATGTTTAATAAATAATTCATTACAATTATAAAAAAAATCCTTTATCAGTCTCTGATAAAGGATTTTTTTTATTCATACTATTTATAAAGGAAGAATGTTTTTTTCGTATTTCTGATTAATCATAATTGCAGAAGCTTCGTAAAAAGCAATAAATCCGCAGATGATTCCTGTCCAACCAGCAAAATGTAAAATGCTTTGACTACCTGTAAAGTTACCTGCTGACAATAAAAAGAATAATAAGGTTAATGAACCAAATAATAATTTTCCTACTAAATTGCCTTTTAAGGTTTGTAAAAAGTTGATTAATGTAAATATTCCCCACATTCCTAAATAACATCCCATCGCATTTCCGTCTGGTTTTTCTACACCAAACATCGGTGCTAACCATGTAAATACAAGTGTTAACCAAAAAGCGCCATAAGACATGAATGCAATACTACCAAAGTTGTTTCCTTTTTTCCATTCCATAACGCCAGCTACAAATTGTGCTCCACCTCCAAAGAAAACACCCATTCCCATAATCATACTATTAACAGGGAAAAAACCTGCATTGTGTATGTTTAATAAAACAGTTGTCATTGCAAAACCAAATAATCCTAAAGGTCCAGGATTTGCTGTTTGATCTTTAATTGAGTAAATATTGTTCATGTTATTTATTATTTTGAGACAATAATAATCTGAAAATAATAAATAAAAAAGAATTTATTCATAAAAAGTGTATAACGTACACTATAAAAGTATTTTTAAGTGAATAAAATATTGGTATGTAATAAATTGAATACTTAAATTTTTTATTGTCTTAAATGAATAAAAAATCCGTTAATTATCATTAACGGATTTTTGAATTTGAAATATAATGTGATTATTTCTTTTTGTTCTTTTTTTGTTGCTCTTGCATTTCTTGTGCTTGTTGCATCATTTCTTGCATTTTCGAAGCAAACTTACCTGTCTTTTTAGGTTTTGTTTTATTTGTTTCGATGATTTGATGAATCTTCGCTTCGTGAATCATATATTTCTTAATATATAACACGATGAAAATATTAATCGCATTGGATACTAAATAATACCAAGATAGACCAGAAGCATAATTGTTAAGGAATACAAAGAAGAAAACTGGCATTACATACATCATGTATTTCATGAATTGCATGTTTGGCATTCCTTCTTGTTGTGGCATTTGGAAATTATCCATAGATCCAGAAACTTTAAAATAAATCATCATTGCAACAATGTATAATAAAGCGAATACACTTAAGTGACCATTAAGGAATGGAACCCATTCTGGTAATTTGATTAAATCATCGAATGCTGTTAAATCGTCTACGAACCAGAAAGGAACACCTCTCAAGTCGATTAAGTTCGGGAAGAAACGGAATAACGCATAGAAAATAGGAATTTGTAATAATGCTGGTAAACATCCTGCTAATGGATTGATTCCTGCATTACGATAAATTGCCATTGTTTCTTGTTGCTTCTTCATCGCATCTTTCGGATCCTTGTATTTTTCGTTGATTTCATTCAACTCTGGACGAACAACTTTCATCAATGCAGATTGACGGTATTGTTTGTACATAATAGGAGATAAAATCAATTTTACAACGATTGTCATCAAGAAGATTACCCATCCGTAAGTGATTCCTACAGAAGCTAACCATTTGAAAACGTTCAAGAAGAAATATTTATTCAACCAACCAAATAATCCCCAACCAAAGTCAATTAAGTTTTGGAATCCTTTGTCGTTGTAATCTTTCAACATTTTATAATCCAATGGAATAAAATCCCATGTGAATTTAGAATTGATTTCACTATTTTTCAACTCTAATTTAGAGTTTAAGTGATAGTGTTTACTATAAGTTAAATCTTCTTTATCAGAGTTTTTAGAACCACCTTTTGTTGTTTTAAACCCTTCATCATTTGATAAAACTGTTGCGAAGAATTGTTGTTTGTTGGCTACCCAAGAAATAGCTTCCTCTTCTTCCCATTCGTCAGAACCAAATAATTCGTATTCGATGTCTTTGTTTCCTTTGAACTGAAAATAAGTGTGTGACCAATATTTTTCTTGATCTTTCCCTTTCTCAGTACTGAAACCATCCATTGTCCACGCTAAATCTACATTTTTTTCAGAAGTGATGTTAGATAAACCTTGCGTTTTAACTTCGAAATCGATACCATAAGAATCTCCTAATGTATAGATGTATTGAATTTGACTATTTTGAGCATTCGCTGTAAACGTCACAATTGTATTGTTCGCATTTTTCTGTACTTGAGGCACAAATACTAAATCCGAAACATTAAGAACAGCTCCTTGTTTTGTTTTGAATGATAAGTTGAACTTACTTGATCCATCTTTTATCAAATGTAAAGGATCTTTGTGTCCATCTTTTTTGTCATTGTAAGCTGTATATCCAACGATTTGTACGTCAGAAATTTGAGCTCCTTTTGGCGAAAAAGTAACTTTTAATTTATCATTACTAACTTCAACATCTTTTGCTAATGTAGGGTCTACAGTTTGAAAAGCTTGTGTTGTAGCTGTTTTATTTAATTGTTCCTGTTTTTTCGCTTGCTCTTGCTTTTGAACTAATTCTTTTTTCTGTGCTTCGACCTCCGCTTCCGAAGGTTTGTTTAGAAAATAGAATACGCCAAAAAGAATTGCAATTAAAATAAAACCAATCGTTTGGTTAAAATCAAATTTTTTCTCTTGTTGCATTTAATAAATCATTTTGTTTATTCAATAAAGAAGCTTCGATAAAACTTATAAATAAAGGATGTGGCGAAGCAACTGTACTTTTATATTCCGGATGGAATTGTACACCTATATAATATGGGTGTTGATTATGTTCTAAAATTTCTACTAATTCTGTTTCAGGATTTTTACCAACTGGAATAAAATTGTTTTCAACAAATTCATCATAAAAATCATTATTGAATTCATATCTATGACGATGACGTTCTAAGATTTCGGTTGTGTTGTAAATTTTCTCAATTTTTGAATTTGGAGTTAATTCACATTTCCAATTTCCTAAACGCATTGTTCCTCCTTTGTCCGAAACATCTTTTTGATCTTCCATCAAACTGATAACAGGATAAGGCGTTGTTAAATCCATTTCTGCTGAATCTGCTTTCTCGTAACCTAAAACATTACGCGCAAATTCGATTGCCATAATTTGCATTCCTAAACAAATTCCTAATGTTGGAATATTATTTCTTCGTGCATAATTTGTAGCAATTATTTTACCTAAAATACCACGATCTCCAAAACCTGGCGCGATCAAAATTCCCGAAACTCCTTTCAATTGCTCTCCAACATTGTCTTCTGTAATATCGCCAGAATATACCCAACGAACTTTTACATTCGTTTCGCAAGTTGCAGCAGCATGTGTAAATGCTTCTGTAATTGATTTATAAGAATCGTGTAACGAAACGTATTTACCAACTAAAGCAATCTCGATTTCGTTTTTAGGATTTTTATGATTTGATAAGAATTTGTTCCAAACTGTAAAATCTGGTTCTTGATCAGTTGGCAAATCTAAGCCTTTTAAAACAACTTCGTCAAAATTTTGTTCATGTAATAAGAATGGAACCTCATAAATTGTGTCTGCATCCATACTTTCGATTACATTTTCTTTGCGAACATTACAGAATAAAGCCAATTTAGCTTTTACATCTTTTGGTAAATGACGCTCTGTACGTGTAACTAAAACATTGGCATGAATACCATTTTCCATTAATGTACGAACAGAATGTTGAGTAGGTTTTGTTTTTAATTCACCCGCAGCAGCTAAATAAGGGACTAATGTTAAGTGAATAACAGAAGAATTATGTTCTCCTAATTCCCAAGTTAACTGACGGATAGATTCGATATAAGGTAAAGACTCAATATCTCCAACCGTACCTCCAATTTCAGTAATGATGATATCATAATCACCTGTATTACCTAATAATTTGATACGACGTTTGATTTCGTTTGTGATATGAGGAACAACCTGAACTGTTTTTCCTAAATAATCTCCACGACGTTCTTTTTCTATAACTGTTTGATAAATACGACCTGTAGTAACTGAGTTAGCACGAGATGTTGCGCGGTTCAAGAAACGCTCATAATGTCCTAAATCTAAATCGGTCTCTGCACCGTCTTCCGTAACGTAACATTCTCCATGTTCGTAAGGATTAAGTGTTCCTGGGTCTACATTTATATAGGGATCCAATTTCTGAATTGTTACTCTATATCCTCTTGCTTCTAGTAGCATTCCTAATGATGATGCTACGATTCCTTTTCCTAACGACGATGTTACTCCTCCGGTAACGAAAATGTACTTTGGTGCTTTGTTTGTTTCCATTGAATCTTTAAATCAATGGTTGCAAATTTACGAATAAATAATGGGGTAAAAAAAAGTGGGAGTGAAATTTAGAGAAATAAAAATAGGCAAGCGATCTACATCACACCGCTACGACCGTATACCTTTGCTACGTTCCCGTCCTGGAGGATTCAACAGGAGCTGGTTGTGTAGGACTTGCCTGATGCAAAGGTAAGAAAGTTTTGTAAAAATAAAAGGGTTTAGGGAAAAAAATAAATAATTTTATCAAAAATGTAAATAATGAATTGATTTACAACAAAAAAGTGGAACTATAAAAGTTCCACCCACATTGAAAAAAATTAATTTACTTTAATAAAAGTAATTGATAAAATGAATTTACTTTATTATTGTTTAATAAATTTTACAGATTTGGTAGTATGATTTGAATTGATTGTAATAATGTAAATTCCTTTTGATAATGATGATACTTCAATCTTTTCTTTTATATTATTGAGATTTGATTTTTTAACTACTTTCCCGTCAATAGTTGTAATTGTATATTGATTGATAATATAATCAGATGAAATGTTAAGAGTTGATGAAACTAAAGTAGGATATACATTTATATTGTTTGTAGATTTGATATTTTCGTCTGTGTTTAATAGTTTTTCATCTAGCTTGACAACCCATCCTCTTCCAAAGTTAAAAGCAGAATTATCATAACCACCAATATATTTTCCGTTATTAGAGATTGTTAAAGCTGTTCCCATCATACCATCATAAGTATCAATAGAGAAACCAGCTTTTTTAACATAATCGCTTAAAAGTTGTACTTGATCGCCAAAAGATTCGTGCCAAATTACAGCCTCTCTAACTAGTTGATTAGCACTATTTATAGTGGTCATATATCCTACAGCAATTCCATTATCAGAAATATCTTCAAAAGCTCCTGCATAAAAACCATCATAGATTTTTATAGATTTTCTTTCACCTGTTTTATGATTATAGACCATAGGAAGTCCTTCCCATTCTCCTGCCATTAGCCCATTTACATTAATTTTCATGATATCTGAAACTGCGGATTTTGGAAGAGTTTCATCTATGTATGTAATCTTTAAATCTTGATCGATTAAACAAGGAATTCGTCTTGTTCCTCCATTATTTCCTTCATCATCAACCCATCCAGCCATTAACCCTTCGTCATTAATAGTGTAAACAGCTAATGCTAAATATTTTTCATTAAATATAGGTCTTAGTTCGCCTGTTTCTGTATAATAGATAAAAGATCCATATATATCTTTATCATTAATTCTTTTTGACATTTGGCCAACGATATACTTTCCATTTTCGGAATAATCAAAAACAGTAAAGGTACTTTTGCCGAAAACAAAATCTTGAAAAACGCCAATTTGTTTCCAATCATTAGTTTTTGTTTTAAAAGCAGGTACTTTATTACTTGTTCCAGAAATTTTCATTTCTCCAGTAATATCACCATTGTCATTTATTGTATTTAATTGACTTATTCCTAAAGCTGTTTCAGCAATGGTGTAAACTTTGGTGTTGTAATCGAAATATTTTACAGCAGATAAACCTAATCCGTTGTTATTAATACTCCTAATTGATGTACCTAAAGCTTGAGAAAAATAAGCTTCTGTTTGTGCATTTATTTGTAAACTACATAAAGTAACAAATAGGGATAAAAAGTAATGTTTTTTCATATAAATATTAATTTCTTGAATTCAAAATTAATATTCATTTTCAGAAATCACTTCTGTTTACTATTTGAAATTCGTGAATTATTAATTCATTGTTCTTTATTTAAGATAGCCGTTAATTCTTGGTGTAAAATTATGTTTTTTGAAGTTATTTTTTTCTTTTTTCTAAAATATAAAACACTGATTGTTAATACAATAAAACTTGATGTTATGACTATGAAAATAGTAGTGAAAAAAGAGTTTTTTAGATTGTAATTTTCTTCATCTTCAACAGCTTGAATAGCTTTATATACAGATTTTGTTTCTGATGATACGACATGCTTATTATAAATTGCTGATAAGCTATCTGCTTTTTCAAAAAGTCGCCAATTTTGTTTTGCAATTGCATTTAGGCTAATTAAATTATAGATATTTCTTTTTAATGTAGAGTCTTCTGTTTTGTTTAATGATTGTAATGATTTATTAAGATAATCAAGAGAGGTTTCATAATTATTTGTTTTAAAATAATATTCACCAAGCCCTTTTAGTGAATAGGCAATCAATATATTGGTTCCAGATTTTTTGGCTAACTCATACGATTTATGATAAGCGTCTTCAGAAGCTTTCGGATCAGACTTAAAATAACAAAAACCTAAGTTGTAATAAATAACACTTTTGTTAGATGAAGCAATAAACTTATTGTTTATTTTATCATAATTTTTTATAGCCTTATTAAAATAATCAATGGCAGTTTCACAATTGTTTAAATCTTTGAAAATTAATCCTCTTACTGTGTAGTTGTAACTAATTGTTTCAAATTTTTTATCCTCGTCTTTTATTTGGTTGATTATCTTTTCAGCTTCATTTAAATAAGTTAAAGATTTATCATATAATTTTAAATTCTGATAAATAGCTGCAATACGATGAATAACATCTATTTTTTGAGAATCATTTTTTAAGTTCTTAACAATATCATATGTCTTATTTAAATAAAATAATGCTTTTTCGTTGTCTCTTAAGTTAGCAAATGCATTGGCTTTTATAAAATAACTATCAACCAATATTTTTATGTTGCCATTGCTATTTTTTATTAAAATATCAGCTTGATTTATAGCTTTTTTAGGGTTGTTATATATGTTCTCTTTTGCAGTTTGGTATATGTTTTTTAGTTTAGTAGAGTCGCTTTGTCCAAAACACATCACACCGCTTAGAATAAAAATCGTAAAATAAATATTATACTTCATATTATTTTTGAGTCAGATTAATGGTTTTTATAAAAATAGTTGGAGTCGTTCCTGTATACGATTTGAAAGCAGAAACAAAACTGCTATGAGAAGAAAAGCCACTTTCTTCAGCTAAATAAGAAATTTTGTAATTTAAATAATTGGAATCAGAAGTTAGCTTATTTAATATATACTTTATCCGAAGTTCATTTATATAGGTATTGAAATTTTTTTCTTTGTGTCTGTTAATGATATCAGATAAATATTTTGTGTTCGTATCCAATTGAGAAGCAATTAATCCAAGCGAAACATTTTTTGATAAAAATTTATTAGTTTGTTCAAAAGAGTTTAATTTTTGTAGAATAGCCATTTCTTTTTCTTTAGAGATTAAATCTGTTTTGATTTGATTTTTTACTTCATCTTTAGAATATTGATTTTCTTTCTGCGATTCTTTTAGTGAATTAATAATAGCTTTTACAACACGAGTATTTTCCTTTTTTTTGTTTAGTAAAATTGTATAAACAAGTAAGATTAATATTAATAAAGCAATAGAAATTCCAGAAATAATGTGATAGATTTTTTCTTTTTTTAATTGTTTGGTTTCAATAATTTTTGATTGATGATGAAAAATAGAATTATTTATTTTTTGACTAATTTGAAGGTTTAGGGTAGAAATAGAATCGAACTTTTCATTATAAAAATTAAATTCATTCACATTGTGATTAGCTAAATATAAACTAGCCAAATTATAATATGCATCTTTTATTAGGTCAGAATGGTTAATTTTTTTAGCATAAACTAATCCTTTCTGATAATATGAAACAGCTTCTGTATTAGATCTTTTATCAAAATAATACTCGCCTAACAATAGATTTATTCTCGCTTTGAAATAATTGCCTATTTCCTTTTTTTCTTCTAATTGAGATAATAATTGAAATGCTTTGTTATACTGATGACTTTTTAAATATAATTTAGATAGGGTTAATTCTTCTTCTGTGTTTAGAGATTTTTTCTCTAATAGTGTTTTTAATGCATTAGAATAATCACCTTTATAAAAATATTGATTTGCTTGTAAAATTGAATTTTCGTCAGATGAATTGTTTAGTAAATATTTTTCTGAAAAATCGAGTAAGTGATAACGTTGATAAATTCTATTTAAAACAAGTTCTGATTCATGTATTAACTCTGTATTATTGTCCAAAATAGCTTCAGTATTTGCCTTTGCAGCATTGTCAAGAGCTTCATCATATTTTCCTCCAAAATAATTTGCATTGGCTAGTAAAATATAAGATTCTATTAATTCTGTTTTATCATTAGAATTTCGGATAAGATATTCTGCAATGGTTTTTGTTTCTTCAGGATTATTATATAAGATAGAATTATAATCTTTCAAATATTTTTGTAATATTAATCCTTGCGCATTTGTAACTTGGCATACAAAGCATAAAAAAACTAAGGCGAATGGGTAAAATCGATTAAAAAATAAATTCATTTCCTAACAAAAATAAATTTTTTATCAATACAAATTCCTTTTTAAATCATATAAAATAATGTATCATAGAATAAAGGATATAATTATCTTTGCAGAATGGTTAGTTTTAATAAAATTTTCAAAAACTCTTTGGTGCTTACGGCAATTACATTAGCATTGTTTTTCGCACTTTACTTTTATTTTTCGTTAAATGGAACAGTTTCTGTAAAAGATTATTACACTTACAGCTTCATGATTTGCTGTTTTATTGTATTACCTTTATATGCATTATATTGTTTCTTAACAATTTTCAATTTATCGAAAAATAAAGCAAAAAATCATCAAACTTCAGAAGAATTAATGACTTTCAAAGAAGGTTTCAAAGTTGGTTTCTACACAATTTTCTTCGCAGGAATCATGAGTTTGATTGTTATTTTTGTATTCTTCAATACTTATGGAGAATGGGCACAAGATAGTTTGAAACAAGGATTGTTAGACACTTTTACGTCTAATATGTCTGATCCAAAAGTCGCAAAAGATATCGAAACATTCAGAAATTCGGATGATTATAAAACACTTAATTTATTTACTGTGAAAAACTTCTTCGGATTATTCTCAATTTTCTTATCTTTCTACATCGCAATTGCAGCGATGTTTTCACAATTCTTAAAAAAACGTGTTTTTTAACATATGGATATTTCAGTTGTTGTTCCTTTATTGAATGAACAAGATTCCTTAGAGGAATTATTCTACAGAATCAAAAAAGTCTGTGAACAGAATGATTTTACATTCGAAGTTATTTTCGTTGATGACGGAAGTACAGATGATTCGTGGCAAATTATCGAATATATTGCCAACTTCAATACAGAAGTGAAAGGAATTAAATTCCGTAAAAATTATGGTAAATCTCCAGCACTTAGCGCTGCTTTTAAAGAAGTAAAAGGTGATGTTGTGATTACTATGGATGCAGATTTACAAGATTTTCCTGAGGAAATTCCGTCGTTATACAAAATGCTGAAAAACCAAAAAGCAGATATTGTTTCGGGTTGGAAAGAAAATCGTCAAGATAATAAGTTGACAAAAAATCTTCCTTCCAAATTATTCAATGGTGTTGCACGTAAAACGTCTGGTGTAAAATTGCACGATTTTAATTGTGGTTTGAAAGCTTATCGTTGGGAAGTGACGCAAAATATTGAATTGTATGGAGATATGCACCGCTATATTCCTGTTTTAGCGAAAAATGCTGGATATTCGAGAATTATTGAGAAAAAAGTAAAACATCAAGCGCGTAAATATGGTGTGTCAAAATTTGGAGCAAATCGTTTTGTAAATGGTTTCTTGGATTTGATTACACTTTTCTTTGCATCAAGATTCGGGAATAAACCAATGCATATTTTCGGTTTATTGGGAACATTGATGTTTATTTTAGGATTTTTCGCTTCATTTTATTTAGGTATTGAGAAATTATACAAAGTTTATATTTCGCATACACCAGCCAGATTAATTACAGATAGTCCTTATTTTTATATCTCGTTAGTTTTTATGATTTTGGGAACGCAATTATTTTTGGCGGGATTTTTGGGCGAGTTAATTGTTCGTAATAATCGCGATAAACAATTGTATTTAGTTCAAAAAGAATTGAATTTAAACTAATTAAATAACCAACTACTATGAAAAAAATAATTTTATTAGGATTTTTAGGTTTAGTTGCAACTTCGTGTTCATCATCAATTGATGGAGAAGGTGCTGCAACGGCTCAAAAAGAATATACTGCTGACAATATCAAAGATTTGAGCGTTTCGTGTAATTGTAATGTTATTTTGGTTCCGGGAAATAAATCTGGAGTTAAAGTAGAATCGCATCAAAATATTATTGACAATTTAGAAGTTGAAGCAAAAAATAATGCGGTTACAATCAAAGAAAAATCAAATGTAGACCATTATAGTGCCTATGATTTGTATGTTTATGTGACGCGTGATTTAGAAAAAATCGATGTGAATAAACAAACTTCTTTGACAACTTCTGGAACATTGAATGTCGATAAATTGACAATGAATGCGAAGGATCAAGCAAGAATTAATCAAACTTTTTTGATTACAAACAACTTTGATTTAAAAGCGGAAGATCAATCTAATATCATGTTAGAAGGAACTGCTGGAACTATGAAAGTGAAAGCTTATGGCGAAGCACAATTGAATTTGTTCAAATACGAAGTCAACGAAGCTAATTTCACAACTGATGATAATGCTTTGTTAGATATCAATGCGCGCCAAACGCTTTATGGTTCTGCAAAAGGAAACTCAATCGTTAATTTTATGGGCGATCCAAATAAGGATACAAAAATTGCCGACCGTGCCCAAGTATTAAAAAAATAAAAAATAAGAATGACTTCAAGTTTAGATAATGCTAAATTATGGCTTTCTGACGCTTATGATGCGGAAACAAGAAAGGCTGTTCAAGATTTAATTGATAATAATCCAACCGAATTAGACGATTCTTTTTATAAAAACCTTGAGTTTGGAACAGGAGGAATGCGTGGTATAATGGGAGTTGGAACAAATCGTTTAAACAAATATACACTTGGTGCAGCGACGCAAGGTTTAGCAAATTATATCAATCAACAATTTCCGAATAAAGAGAAAAAAGTTGCGATTGCTTACGATGTTCGCCATAATTCGGATACGTTCGCAAAAATGGTTGCAGATGTTTTGACTGCGAATGGAATCAATGTTTATTTGTTCGAATCTTTTCGTCCAACGCCAGAATTGTCTTTCACAGTTCGTCATTTAGGTTGTGATGCTGGAATTGTGTTGACAGCTTCTCATAATCCTCCAATTTACAATGGTTACAAGGTTTATTGGAATGATGGAGCGCAAATTGTTCCGCCACAAGATGGAGAAATTATCAACGAAGTAAATAATGTAAAAGTTGAAGAAATCAAATTTCAAGGGAACGATGCATTGTTGACATATATCGGAAAAGAAATTGATGAAGCTTTTATTGATGCTTGTGTAGCAAATGGAAGTTTTACGCAAGAAGGTAAAGAAGATATAAAAATTGTTTTCACTTCTATTCACGGAACTGCAGTTGCAATTACGCCAAAAGCTTTTGAAAAAGCTGGTTTTACTCAAGTTCATCAAGTTGCTGAGCAAGCAATTCCAAGTGGAGATTTCCCGACAGTAAAATCGCCAAATCCAGAAGAACCAGAAGCATTAACTATGGCAGTTGCTTTAGCAAATGAAATTGATGCTGATGTTGTGATTGGAACAGATCCTGATGCGGATCGTGTAGGTGTTGCAACGCGTAACAATGAAGGTGAAATTGTTTTATTAAATGGTAACCAAATGAACACTGTGTTGGCTTACTATTTATTAGAAAAATGGCAAGAAGCAGGTAAATTAGTTGGAAAAGAATTTATCGCTTCGACAATTGTAACGTCTGATATTTTCTATGATATTGCTGCTAAATTCAATGTTGATTGTAAAGTTGGATTAACAGGTTTTAAATGGATTGCTGATATGATTCGCAAATTCGAAGGCAAAGAAAGTTTTGTTGGAGGAGGAGAAGAATCGTTCGGATTTATGGTTGGAGATTTTATCCGCGATAAAGATTCTGTTACAACAGCTTTATTAGTTTCTGAAATTGCTGCTGTACAAAAAGCGAAAGGAAGTTCATTGTACAATAAATTAATGGAAATCTATCTTGAAATCGGAAAAGCATATCAAGAAGATTTAATTAGTATTGTAAAACCTGGAAAAGAAGGTGCAGAGTTAATTGCTAAAATGATGGTGGAATTTAGATCAAATCCTCCAAAAGAATTAGCAGGTTCTAAAGTTGTTCGTGTAAAAGATTTTCAATCTTCTATCGACAAAGATTTGACTTCTGGTGAAGAAAAAGCGATTGAAATACCTAAGTCAAATGTATTGATTTTCTATACAGAGGATGGAAGTAAAGTAGCTTGTCGACCTTCTGGAACAGAACCAAAGATTAAATATTATTTCTCTGTAAATGCTCCACTTTCTAACAAAGAAGATTATCCAGCTGTTCAAAAAGCGTTGTTAGCGAAAATCGATTTGTTGAAAGAAGATTTTAGCAAATAATTATTTAGAATAAATATTAATATAAATAGAAAATGGCTGTCAATTTTGACAGCCATTTTTTTATATGATTAAATTTTAATGTTAGAAAAACATTGAAAATAGATAATAAAATCCTGTTGCAATAAGTGCAGAAACTGGAATTGTCAAAATCCAAGCCCATAATAAACTAATTGTAACTCCCCAACGAACAGCAGAAACTCTTTTTACCATTCCAACACCAATAATAGAACCCGTAATCACGTGAGTTGTAGAAACTGGCATTTTGATATGTTCAGTAAAAAATAATGTAATAGCTGAAGCTGTTTGCGCTGTGAAACCTTCGATAGGAGTAATTTTTGTAATTTTATTTCCCATCGTTTTTAAGATTTTCATTCCGCCACCTAAAGTTCCTAAAGCAATTGCCGAGAAACACATAATCGGAACCCAATCATGAATATCAGTACTACTTGTTGTGATGAACCAATGTTTCCAATTGAAAACATCATTCAAAATCCAATCATTCATATCAGTATTAACAATCGCAGTTTGATTGGCAAGTAAAGCAAATGTGATTACTCCCATTACTTTTTGAGAATCATTCAAACCATGACCAATACTCAACATGGCAGATGAAACCAATTGCAATTTCTTGAACCAAGCATCTGCTTTATGCGGTTTTGCATTTCGACAAAGATTCAGCGTGATGATGTAAATAACATTACCAGCGACTAAACCAATAATTGGCGCGACCAAAATGAAAGCGATAATCGTTAAGATAATTGTACTATTAATCGCAGAAAAATCATAACCTGTCGCAGCTAATGCACCTCCAGCTAATCCTCCAATCAATGTGTGAGATGAGGAAGAAGGGATTCCTAATTTCCAAGTTAAAATATTCCAAGTAATAGCGGCAGAAAGTGCTGCCATAACAACTACAGATGGATTAGAGCCAAATGCGACAACAACATCTTCTTTGATAATTTTAGCGATTGTGTCTGCAACTCCGAATTCTCCAATGATAAATTTGGCAATGAAAAAAGCAACAAAATTGAAAAATGCAGCCCAAATAACAGCCTGAATTGGAGTTAAAACCTTTGTAGTAACAACGGTTGCAATAGAGTTTGCGGCATCGTGAAAACCATTTAAGAAATCAAATAAAATGGCTAAACCGATAATGATAAATAATACAGTTAATTGCATGGCGCAAATTTAAAACTTTCTTAAACTTATCATTTATCAATTTCGAAAATTATTTCAAAAATAAAAAAGGAGCTTATAAAAGCTCCTAAATATTAATGATATTGATTGTTATTTTTAAACAAATAATGTTACGATGTAGTAAATCAATGCAGCTAATAATGCTGAGACTGGAATGGTAAGAACCCAAGCCCAAAGTAAACTAATTGTTACTCCCCAACGAACTGCAGATACACGTTTCGTTAAACCTACACCAATAATAGAACCTGTAATTGTATGCGTTGTAGAAACTGGAATTCCGAAATGCTCAGAAATATAAAGCGTCATTGCTCCTGAAGTTTCAGCTACTACACCTTCTAATGGTGTTACTTTTGTAATTTTAGACCCCATTGTTTTGATGATTTTCCATCCACCACCCATTGTACCTAATGCGATAACAACAAACGATGTAATAGGAACCCACATCCAATGCGCTACGAAATATTGGAATTTATCTTCTGCTTGTACATAAGCTGGGTCAAAATCGACATTCATGTGATAGAAGATAACCGCTGCTCCAATAATACCCATTACCTTTTGCGCATCATTCATACCGTGTCCTAAAGAGAAAAGGGCAGAAGAAACCAATTGCAATTTCTTGAACCACCATTCTGCTTTTGCAGGTTTGGCTCTTTTACAAATATGAAGCGTGATTATGGTTAATATTGAGGCGATAATCATACCAATTAATGGTGCTAATACAATAAAGCATACAATAGGAATTACTTTTTTGTAAACAATTACATCTTCTCCACCAGCAGAAAAACCACCAGCATGAGCTAATGCAGCTCCAATAAAACCACCAATTAATGTATGAGAAGAAGAAGAAGGAATACCAAACTTCCATGTTAATAAGTTCCAAGAAATGGCAGCGATAATTCCAGCTAAAATAACTTCTAGTGTAATAAAATGCTCGTTAACCGATTTTGCAATCGTATTACCAATCTTAAATTCTCCAATCCAATAGACCGAAATAAAATAAGCTGCAAAGTTGAATGCTGCTGCCCAAAGTACAGCCTGAAAAGGTGTTAAAACCTTAGTAGCGACAATGGTAGCAATAGAATTTGCTGCGTCGTGAAAACCATTTATATAATCAAAAACAAAAGCTAAGACGATAATAGTAATCAATAACATTCCTGGCGTTGACGTAAGCATGCTCGAAAACGCTGAAAAAAATTCTGTCATAATCTTTTAGATTAAGTTATGGTTATGAGTGTTTTACCGCTACTGCTTCCAATACATTTGCAACACTTTTACACTTATCTGTTGCAGATTCTAATGAAGATAAAACTTCCTTGTATTTGATGATGTTTTTGGCATCAGTTTCGTTCTCAAAAATTTCTTGAACCGCTTTATCAAAAATACGATCCGATTTATTTTCTAATTTATTGATTCGTTCACATATTTCGTAAATACGATTTACGTTTCTCAAATCTTTCAATTGCTCAATTCCTTCACCGATTAATTGACAAGCCTCTAAGTTAACAGCTGTAATTTTGCGGATAGATTTTGTAATTTTATCTACTTGATAAATATTGATACGATTCGCTGCACCATTTAAATTATCTGCAACATAATCGATAGATTTTACTAATTGATAAATATCTTCTCTGTCAAAAGGCGTGATAAAGTTTTTACTTAACTCTAAATTTGTTTTTTGAGTAAGATATTCAATTTTACTTTCGATTTTAGAAATTTGTGCGATGTAATCTTCGCGTTCCTCAACTGGAGCGTTTACACATTCGTGTAACAATTCAGCTAATTTGATTAAACTTTTTGAAGCCTCCTCGAACAAAGGATAGAAAACTTTATCCTTTGGAGTAAATAATTTAAAAAATGAGTTTACCGACATTTAATAATGTTTTGAAGTGCAAAATTAATTTTTCTAATGTAAAATTAACATTAAATAAATGTTTACACGAAATAAACTTGATAATCTTTTCAATTTTAATTGCTTAAAATTAATTAAAATTGAAAAATGATTTAGTAACTAGTTTTTTAACTTTTATTCATTATAAATTGATAAATTTATGATAGACAAAAAACGAATACTTTAAAATTAATGTAATACTATAAAATGAAACCTCTACAATCTGAAAATCATCATCAATTTTTATCAACGCATTTTCTTGATCAAAACCCTCTTGGGTTTGCTTACTTCTCTGGTAACGAATTGTTGTTGTCTTATGCTAATTCCAATTTTTATAAATTTTTAGGTTTACAAAATAGTGTTATTGGAAACGTTGCAAAATCAATTTTTGAAAAGACTCAGCTTCTCGAAATTTATTCGATGATTACGAAAGTTTATCATTGCAATAATAGTTCGAAAGAAATGAAAGTTGTTGGTTTAAAAAATGAAGATAAAGGACAAACTGATTTTTTAGAGATAATTGTTTCATCTGTTATTAGTCCAGATAATAATTCTGTAGAAGGGGTTTCTGTTGTTATAAAGGAGATTGTTGAGCAAGATTACAATGAAAACACTTTAGAAAATTCTATCACTAATTTTGATTACATAGTTTCAAATTCATTGGCTTCTACAATTGTTCTAACTGGAATTGATCCAATAATTGAAGTAGCTAATCAAAAAATGGTTGAATTTTTAGGGAAAGGAAATTCACTTTCTGGTAATAGACTTTTTACTGTTTTTCCTGAATTAGAAACAGAAAATTTCCTGAAATTATACAAGAAAGTATATGTTGATAAAGTAGAGCAGGAGGAAAAGGAGTTTAAAGTAGATTACTTTTATAATAATATTCTTTGTAGTAAGTTTTTGCATTTGTTACTACGACCAAAATTAAATAATAATCGAGAAGTAGTCGCCATCATCATCTCGTTAATTGATATTACTGATTTAATCGAAACACGTGAAAAGCTTAGAAAAAATGAGAATCTGTTAAAAGCTTTTTTAGAACATGTTCCAGTTTCAATAAATGTTTTAGAAGGAGAAAATTTTGAGTATAAATTATCTAATAGTCTAACAGATCAGATTTGGGGGCATCATGTCGAAATAGGTTCTACTGTAAAAGATACAGTTTCATATATAAAAGATCGACCTATTTATAAAGATTTGCAATCGGTTTTTAAGACAGGTGAGCAAATCGAAAGAAAAGAACATCAGTTTTTAGATAATAATGGAAATATAAAATATGTCAATTATATTTTGCAGCCAATCAAAGATGAAGAAAATAAGGTTGAATATATTTTGACTTTAGGTTATGATGTGTCGAATGAAATTGAATATAAAAACAAATTAGAAGCTAACGAGAAGCGATTTAAAATTTTAGCAGATTTTATGCCTCAATTTGTTTGGACTTCAGACAAAGATGGTGTTGTGACTTATTTTAATAGAAATTGGTACGAAATATTTGGATTGGATGATAATATTGATCTGGATAAGAATTTTTGGAGTTTATTACATCCAGAATCTCTTGATAAAGTGCGAAATAGTTGGATGGATGCAGTCCGTCAAAATTCTACTTATGAAGTAGAATATCAATTAGTGAATCCAATTACCAATATCAGCAAATGGTATTTAGCACGTGGAAAAAGAGTTTGTAATGATAATGACGAAATTGAACTTTGGATTGGTACTTGTACAGATATTGATGATTTCAAACAATTACAGAAACAAAAAGACGATTTTATTGGAATAGCTAGTCATGAACTGAAAACGCCTTTGACAAGTTTAAAATTGTATGCACAATCTGTAGAAATAAATCTTCGAAAACAAGGAGATGAAAAAAATGCTGAAGTTGTTAAGAAAATGGAAACACAAATCAATAAACTGAATAAGTTGATTTCAGATTTGTTAGATGTTACCAAAATCCAAAGTGGACGAATGGTTTTACAAGATTCTATTTTTTTGATGGAAGATTTGGTTGCTGAAATTGTAGAAGAGCAGCAGATGTCTACAAAAACACACACAATTATTTTGAATAAAGAAAGTGTTGGATATATACGTGGTGATAGAGATAGAATAGGGCAAGTTTTGAGTAATCTTATTAACAATGCAGTGAAATATTCGCCAAATGCAAAAGAAGTAGAAGTAAATTTAGAGTTGATTGATGGTTTTGCAAAAGTTTCAATAAAAGATAACGGTTTTGGAATTCCTCAAAATAAAATTCACCAAGTTTTTGATCAATATTTCAGAGTAGGTAGCGAATATGAACAAGGAATTAATGGTTTGGGATTAGGATTGTTTATTTGTGCTGAAATCATAAATAAAAGTAGTGGTCAAATCTATGTCAAATCAGAATTACATAAAGGTTCTACTTTCTGTTTTGAGTTGCCAATTCTCAAATAATTTTTTCAATTATTCGCGATTATTATCATTTTTGAAATAAAAGATTTTACTATTATTGATTTTCTTGGTGAAATCTTTCTTCCACGTTAAAATACTGTAAAAAAATACTTAGCGAATTATAAAATTTTATAAATCAATGCAAAATAAATGTCTAAATATTTTTTTTTGCTAGAATATTTTGTAGTTTTGCATGCCCAAAAAATGGGTTTAATCCAAATTTAAAAGGAAATTTAATTAGTATGCCAACAATTCAACAATTAGTTAGAAAAGGTAGAAAAAAACTAACCAAGAAGAGTAAATCGGCTGCATTGGAATCATGTCCACAACGCCGCGGTGTTTGTACACGTGTTTACACTACAACTCCTAAGAAACCTAACTCAGCAATGCGTAAAGTTGCTCGTGTTAGATTAACAAACGGGAAAGAAGTTAACGCGTACATCGGTGGTGAAGGTCATAATCTTCAAGAGCACTCGATAGTATTGGTTAGAGGAGGTAGAGTTAAAGATTTACCAGGTGTGCGTTACCACATTGTACGTGGAGCGTTAGATACTGCGGGAGTAAACGGACGTACTCAACGTAGAAGTAAGTATGGAGCGAAACGTCCTAAAGATGCTAAAAAATAAATTTAAGGTAAGATGAGAAAGACAAGAGCTAAAAAAAGACCTTTACTTCCAGATCCTAAATTTAATGATCAGTTAGTAACTCGTTTCGTAAACAACTTAATGTACGACGGAAAAAAATCTGTAGCATTCAAAATTTTCTATGATGCGTTAGAAATCGTAGATTCTCGTAAAGAAGATGCAGAAAAAACTTCATTAGACATTTGGAAAGAAGCATTATCTAATGTAATGCCTCACGTAGAAGTACGTTCTCGCCGTGTTGGTGGAGCTACATTCCAAATTCCAATGGAAATTCGTCCAGACCGTAAAATTTCAACAGCAATGAAATGGTTAATCAAATATTCTCGTAACAGAAACGAGAAATCGATGGCTCAAAAATTAGCTGGAGAAATTATTGCAGCTGCTAAAGAAGAAGGATCTGCCGTTAAAAAACGTCAAGATACTCACAAAATGGCAGAAGCTAACAAAGCATTCTCTCACTTTAGATTCTAATACACGATGGCAAGAGATTTAAAATACACAAGAAACATTGGTATTGCTGCTCACATCGATGCAGGAAAAACTACAACGACAGAGCGTATCTTATTCTATTCAGGTAAGAATCATAAAATTGGAGAAACTCACGAAGGATCAGCTACAACTGACTGGATGGAGCAAGAGGCTGAAAGAGGTATTACAATTACTTCTGCAGCTGTAACAGTAGATTGGACATTCCCAACAGAACAAGGTAAACCATTACCAGACGCTAAAGGATACCACTTTAATATTATCGACACTCCTGGTCACGTTGACTTTACAGTAGAGGTAAACCGTTCTTTACGTGTTTTAGATGGTTTAGTTTTCTTATTCTCAGCAGTAGATGGAGTTGAACCTCAGTCTGAAACAAACTGGCGTTTAGCAGACAACTATAAAGTTCCTCGTTTAGGTTTCGTTAACAAAATGGACCGTCAAGGAGCTGACTTCTTAAATGTATGTCGTCAAGTACGTGAAATGTTAGGATCAAACGCTGTTCCTATCGTATTACCAATCGGTGACGAAGCAGACTTTAAAGGAGTTGTAGATTTAATTAAAAACCGTGCAATTGTATGGCATGATGAGAATCATGGTTCTACATTTGATGTTGTTGAAATCCCAGCTGATATGGTTGACGATGTAAGACAATTCCGTGGTCAATTAATTGAAGAAGTAGCTGCGTACGACGAGAACTTATTAGAGAAGTACATGGAGGACGAAAACTCTATTACTGAAGAAGAAGTTCACGCTGCATTACGTGCTGCAACATTAGATATGTCTATCATCCCAATGACTTGTGGATCTTCGTTCAAAAACAAAGGTGTACAATTCATGTTAGATGCTGTATGTCGTTACTTACCATCACCAAGTGATAAAGAAGCGATCCCAGGAACTGACCCAAAAACTGATGAGCCTATCACAAGAAAGCCTTCAGTTGATGAGCCATTCGCAGCATTAGCATTCAAAATTGCTACTGACCCATTCGTAGGTCGTTTAGCATTCTTCCGTGCTTATTCAGGTGGATTAGACGCTGGATCTTACGTGTTAAATACTCGTTCTGGTAACAAAGAACGTATTTCTCGTATCTTCCAAATGCACGCGAACAAACAAGAACCTATCGAGAGAATCGAAGCAGGTGATATTGGAGCTGCAGTAGGTTTCAAAGATATCAAAACAGGAGATACTTTATGTGACGAAAAAGCACCTATCGTATTAGAGTCTATGGACTTCCCAGATCCAGTAATTGGTATCGCAGTTGAGCCTAAAACGAAAGCTGACGTTGATAAATTAGGTATGGCTTTAGCTAAATTAGCTGAAGAAGATCCAACATTCCAAGTAAAAACTGATGAGGCTTCTGGTCAAACAGTTATTTCTGGTATGGGTGAGTTACACTTAGATATCATCGTTGACCGTTTAAAACGTGAATTTAAAGTAGAGGTTAACCAAGGAGAGCCTCAAGTAGAGTACAAAGAATCATTCTCTCGTCCAGCTAATCACCGTGAGGTTTACAAAAAACAATCAGGTGGTCGTGGTAAATTTGCTGATATCGTTTTCGAAATGGGACCAGCAGATGAAGGAAAAGTAGGTTTAGAATTCGTTTCTGAAATTAAAGGTGGTAACGTTCCAAAAGAATTTATCCCTTCTATTGAGAAAGGTTTCAAAGCTGCAATGAAGAATGGACCTTTAGCAGGATTCGAAATGGATTCGTTAAAAGTTACTTTAAAAGATGGATCTTTCCACCCTGTGGATTCTGACCAATTATCTTTCGAGTTAGCTGCTCAAATGGGTTATAAAGCCGCTGCAAAAGCTGCTGGTGCTCAAATCTTAGAGCCTATCATGAAGTTAGAGGTTTTAACTCCAGAAGAAAACATGGGTGACATTGTAGGTGACTTAAACCGTCGTCGTGGTCAAGTATCAGGAATGGATGATAGAAATAACGCTAAAGTTATTAAAGCTATGGTTCCATTAGCAGAAATGTTCGGATATGTAACTTCATTACGTACATTATCTTCTGGTCGTGCTACATCTACAATGGAATTCGATCACTACGCTCCAGCACCAACAAACGTGTCTGAAGCTGTAATCGCTAAAGCAAAAGGTAACGCTTAATTCAAGAAAAATGAGTCAAAAAATTAGAATAAAATTAAAATCTTACGATTATTCTTTAGTTGATAAATCAGCTGAAAAAATCGTAAAAACTGTAAAAGCTACAGGAGCTGTTGTTAATGGACCAATTCCATTACCAACTCACAAAAGAATCTTTACAGTTTTAAGATCTCCACACGTTAACAAAAAATCTCGTGAGCAATTTCAATTATCAGCTCACAAAAGATTATTAGACATTTATTCTTCTTCATCTAAAACAGTTGATGCTTTAATGAAGTTAGAATTACCTAGTGGTGTTGAAGTAGAAATTAAAGTATAGTTAGCTGTATTTTAAATAAATATAAACCCTGAGACGTGCACATCTCAGGGTTTTTTTTATTAATAGATATTGAAATAAGATAAAAGTTAAATGAATTTTAATAATTTCTTATCTATTATTAGTTGTGCTAAGAACTAAGTTAAATTTTATTTAGTAATAGTTTTATAGCTCATAATTTGACCTCTCAAGGACTTTTGAAAAAGAAGTTCGTGTTTATAGTTTATCTTCGATCACTTCAATACAAGAAAAAGTACGTTCATAATTTATCTTTTGTGTATAGGTTTAAAGTTTTTTTTCTAGTATCATATCGCATGATTACTTAAATAGTATTTAAACCTTTATTTACTTTCTCTTTTTCTCATAATTTAGATAATAATAATTCAAAATTATCCAAATTTGACATTTGCTATAGTAATAAAATCCTAATTTCTTCTGTAGAATCATTAGATAACATTTGTTATTGACGACTCTTTTATAAAAAAAATTATTGCTTCCTAAATAATATTTTCTCTTTCCTGTGTCGAAGTCTAAGTTGTTTTTAATAAAAATCTTATTTAATTAATAAGCATTTATAAACAAGTTTTAATGAGTTGTATTTCATAAGAATTGAATAATTAACTCGCTGAATAAATTGATATTCAATAAATTATGTTGTGAAATATTTTGAAAAATCCTTTTTTCATTTTTTCTTTGCGTTAACTAATTTTAAAACTATGAAGAAAAATTTATTCAGTTTTGTCTTAGTCGTAATGTTATCTTCAATTTCTTACGGACAAATAGGCATAAACACAGATAAACCTACATCAACATTGGATGTTTCTACTAAAAAAAATGGCTCGATTCTAGAACCACAACCTTATGGAATTCAAGCTCCACGTCTAACAAAACAAGAGTTGTCAAATTTACCTGCGAATACATATGGTACCAATCAAGAAGGGGTAATTATATATATAAATAATGTGACAGGAAACAACTTTGTCGACTCAACTAAAAAAATCACAAAAGAAGGTTATTATTATTACAATGGTAAAGAATGGATAACAATGGAAGGAAGTTCTTCTGCTTTTGGAGGTTGGAATATTGTAGGGACAGAAGCTAACGGTACTACTAGTTCACAAAATATTTATCAAATGGGAAGAGTAGGAATCAATACTGACAATCCAATTCATCAGTTAGATGTCAACGGAACAATGAAAATTAAGAATCTTACAAATGGAGATGCTTCAGTAGTTAATGATGATTTCGGCTTATATAATCAAAATGCTAACTCTTGGATGAGATTTGCTGTAAAAGGAAGTGATAACAATGAAAATGGTAAATCTGCAATAGCTTTCTATACAACAGCTACAGAGGCTAAACCAAATGGAGGTTCGGGAACAGCAGCTATGATGATAGCTGGAGGGCGTGTAGGTATAGGAACAAATAATCCCGATACTAATTATAAACTTAATGTTATAGGGAATTCACGCTTTAATGATAAAATAGTAACTGGTAAAAATTTATCGATTGAGGGAGATACAGGAGTAGACAGTAAATATCTTTTAAGTTTACAAGTAGCTAAATCTGGAACAACTTACGGAAGAATGGATACAGATAGAGGAATGAGATTTCATGAAAATGGCAATAACGTAGCGGAAATCACAGCAGGTTTGGTAGGTGCTTCAAATTTAAATATACCTAATGATGATTCGAACAGATACCTATCATTTAAAGTGAGGAATACAGATAATATTAATTCATCTACAATGATTATTAGAAGTTATGGTGATAAATCTCAAGACAGTAGAGTTGGAGTGGGAACGGTTAATCCAGGAAACAAATTGGAAGTAACAAGTGGGACAGAGGGTAATTCTGGATTACGCTTAACAAATATTAAAAACGCAGAAAGTTTAGCAACGAATGAAAATGGTGATATTGTAGCGATATCTTCTAATAAAATGAATGTTACTCTAGCCGCAAATCAATCAACAAATTCAATTAACTTAAAATCAGGAGGAGAGTCAAGTGCGGTCGTTAGAATATTAGATAGTTGTGGTCAAAGAATTTCTTTCAAACTTTTTGTAACAGGAGAAGGAAGCAATTGGGGCTTTGACTATGATAGTGGTACAGTGGCGTCGAAAGGTACTGCAATTACAACTATTACTTCTCAAAAAATATCTAATAAAGAGATGAAAATAACAACAACAGGGTTGTTATGTAGCTCAGGAGGATATAATGGAACAGTTAATTTTACCGCTAAAGTAGAAGATGGTAAATTAGTAATAACAAATAGTTAATGTTAAATATGAAAATATATCTAAAGTTTATAACATTAATTAATTGTTTGTTCTTTATAAATTTTTCTTACGCAAAAATAACTGAAGTAAACAAAAATAAAGAATTGGCTAATGTCATTACAGATCCTGTAATTGTGGAAGTAAAACAATTATTGAGTACATGGACTGATCGCGAAAGATTAGGAACTCAATTTCCTCAAGCTGATTTTACAATATCAGGAATATATTTACCCGCAGGAAATTCGTTGACTGTAAAAGTTGAAACTCTGATCAATCCAACTGATGGTGCGAAACCTATGATTGTATTAGGAACGCCAGGAAGAGATGGCGAAGAATGGAATCTCCCTAAATTTACGTTAAACGAAGGTGTGAATACGATCAAGCCACAGCTAACAGGGAAGATGGTTTATATAAGATACGTTTCAGAAAATAAAACTCCGAGTGGTAAAGTAAGAATTAGTTTCGAAAATACAACAGAATATATCAAACATCCTTTATATATACAAGGAACAACTACGGTAAACGATTTTATTAATCAGATGAAAGAAGCACCAGCAGAAGTTGATGCTATAATGACAGATAATAAATATTCTATACTTGTTTTTCCTTCGGTATCTATTTTGAAATTTCTTTTACCTGGAGATAAACAATACAGTCCTAATAATATTGATTTTTTATTAAAATTATACGAACGAATAATGAAAATATCTTGGGATGGAATGGGGCTTAGCGATAGTGACCCTAATCCATTGCATCATCTTCCAAGTACTGACAATAGGCTTTTTGTAACAGAGAGTAGAGTATCTTTAGGAGATGCTGTAATGAATGCGGTAAATTATCGCATAATGGTATCTAATTCAGATTCTCAGATAATAAAAATGCTGAGTCCTACAGAATTGTATGGGAACCCTTGGGGTGTTGCTCACGAATATGGACACTTAATGCAACAAAACAATGTGAAACCAAATAGTATGGGGGAGGTTAGTGTAAATTATTATGTAGTTAATGTAAAAGAAGTTTTTGATAAAGAATTAGGTTTACCACCATTTATTAGAAAGAATAAATCTTACTGGGATAATATGATAGATAAACTTTCTCATCCAAAAGAAGAACCTAATTATTGGAGAAGTAGTGGTGATGATATGTTTTCTTTTTTTGATCAACTGAGAGTTATTTTTGGAAATGATATTTTTAGAGTACTTTCTAGAATTGTTAGAGAACAAGGAAATCAAAGTTTAGATTTAAGCGATGACGATGAAAAAAAATATAATTTATTGAGTAAACTAATAGAAATAACTGGATACGATTTAAGATATACTTTTGAAAAATGGGGAATGTTAAAAAGCTTAAATCCATATTATAAAGAAAGTATTAATAGATTAATTGAAGAAAGAAATATTCAACCATCTTCATATGACGAAGTTTTTTATCTTGTTACTCCATATAGCACTCCTAATCCATTACCTGTACTACCTCTACCTTTGCAAGGTATAAAAACATATACAAACACTGATTTGCAACCAACAAATGAGTTAGATTCAAAAAACAAATATTGTAATTACGAAAGTAAAACAGGGGATTTTAAAGATACAAGAGATGGAAAAATCTATCCGTACAAAACATATGGAAACAAAGATTGGTTTATGACAAATTTGAACTACGCAGATTCAGAATCAATAGCCGTTCCTACAGATCTTACAGGGCAAGTTTATGGCAAATATTATTTTATTGCTTCGAGTAAAAATGTATGTCCTTCTGGATGGAGTTTGTCTTCTTATTCTGATTGGCAAGATTTAATTTTTTTTGTAAAACAAAATTATGAACTGAACGATTCTCAAACAATAGCTTCATTAAAATGTGGAGGAGATAGAGATAAAGTTACAGACGGTTTGTGGGGAAAAGGGCCGGGAAGCTATTCAGAACAAGAATTAATAAACAAAGTAGGTTTTAATATGTTGCCAGCAGGATTGTACGATTCCAACATAGCTGGTTACGAAACAAAAAAAGATGAACTTGGGTCTGGAGCCCGATTTAAGACAGAAAATTGGTTTGTCCAGAATTTTGATAAATATACTGATGTGACAAGTAGAAATAATCGAAATAGTAGACATTCTAGCTCTGTAAGATGTGTAAGAACATCTGTAAATGCAAACAATGTTCAGTCAAAAGCAAATTTCGAAATTGAAATAATAAATGAGAATAATTAGAATATGAAATTTATTTATTCAAAAATTTTAATTAAAATGAAGTTGAAATAACTTGATATAAAAATAATTAGAACTAATTTTGTTGTTTATAAATTAATTCATACATTTGCATGCTAATTTTAGAGAAGATCTCTAGTGGTCGAAAGCCCACATTCTCTGAAATATTAAACAAATTATTAACATATTTTAATCAAATGTCAGGTATCATTGGTAAAAAAATCGCGATGACTAGCTTATTTGATGAGAACGGGAAAAATATTCCTGTGACAATCGTAGAGGCTGGGCCATGTGTGGTTACTCAAGTCAGAACCGTAGAGAAAGATGGGTACGTTGCTGCTCAACTTGGTTTCGATGACGCAAAAGAAAAAAACACGACTAATGCTTTAAAAGGTCACTTTAAAAAAGCAGGAACTACTCCAAAGAGAAAGTTAGTTGAGTTTTACGGAGAAGAATTCGTAAACTCTTTAACTCTAGGAGGAGAAGTTAACGTTGAGTTATTCAACGAAGGAGAATTTGTAAGTGTTACAGGTACTTCAAAAGGAAAAGGTTTCCAAGGTGTTGTTAAACGTCATGGTTTCGGTGGGGTAGGTCAAGCTACACACGGTCAACATAACCGTTTAAGAGCTCCAGGTTCTATCGGTGCTGGTTCAGATCCATCTCGTGTATTCAAAGGAATGCGTATGGCTGGAAGAATGGGTGGTAAACAAGTTACTGTTCAGAACTTAAAAGTACTTAAAGTGGATACTGAGAAAAATCTTTTAATTGTTAAAGGTGCTATCCCAGGTCCTAAAAATTCATACGTAATCGTTAGAAGATGGAAGTAGTAGTATTAAACATCAAAGGTCAAGAAACTGGAAGAACAGTATCTTTAGACGAGGCAGTTTTCGGAATTGAGCCTTCTACACACACAGTGTACTTAGAAGTTAAACAATATTTAGCAGCTCAACGCCAAGGAACGCACAAAGCAAAAGAAAGAGCTGAGATTGCGGGATCAACTCGTAAAATCAAAAAGCAAAAAGGAACAGGTACAGCTCGTGCTGGTTCTATCAAATCTCCAGTGTTTAGAGGAGGAGGTAGAGTTTTCGGACCACGTCCAAGAAACTACTCTTTCAAATTAAACAAAGCACAAAAGAGATTAGCTAAAAAATCAGTTTTATCACAAAAATTAGCTGAGAATGAAATCAAAGTTGTTGAAAACTTTTCTTTCGAAGCACCAAGAACTAAAGAGTTCAAAACTGTTTTAACTGATTTAGGATTAGAGAACACAAAATCATTATTCGTATTAGGTGAATCTAATAGCAATGTATATTTATCTTCTCGTAACTTACAAAAAGTTAAAGTTGTTACAACTGAGGAATTAAATGTATTTGATTTAATCAATGCTTCTCAAATCGTATTTTTAGAAGGTTCTTTAGCAACAGTTCAAGAAAATTTAACAAAATAAGACGAAGAAAATGGGAATCATAATTAAACCAGTAATTTCAGAAAAAGCAACTAATAACAGTGAGTTGTTAGGGCAATATTCGTTTTATGTAGACACAAAAGCTAACAAAATTCAAATTAAAGAAGCTGTAGAAAAAACTTACGGTGTATCTGTAGTTTCTGTTAGTACTTTAGTATCTGCTCCAAAAGTAAAAACTCGTTACACAAAAACAGGTTTTCAAACTGGAAAAACAAATAAGTTGAAAAAAGCGATCGTTAGCTTAGCTGAAGGTCAAGAAATAGAGTTGTTCGGATAATTTAAGAATTAAAAAATGTCAGTAAGAAAATTAAAACCTATCACCCCGGGACAACGTTTTAGAGTGGTTAATGAATTTGCGGCAGTAGATAAAAATGCTAAGCCAGAAAAGACATTAGTTGAAGGAAAATCTAAATCGGGTGGACGTAACAACACTGGTAAAATGACAATGCGTTATATCGGTGGTGGACACAAACAAAAATATCGTATCATCGACTTCAAACGTGATAAAGAAGGTGCTGCAACTGTAGAATCTGTACAATACGATCCAAACAGAACTGCATTCATCGCTTTATTATCTTACGAAGATGGTGAAAAACGTTACATTATTGCTCAAAATGGTTTGAAAGCTGGACAAGTAATTGTTTCAGGAGAAAACGTAGAACCAGAAGTAGGTAATGCTATGAAGCTTAAAAACATGCCATTAGGTACAGTAATCTCTTGTATTGAGTTACGTCCAGGGCAAGGAGCAGTTATGGCAAGAAGTGCAGGTACTTATGCTCAATTAGTTGCGCGTGATGGTAAATATGCTATCGTTAAGTTACCAAGTGGTGAATCAAGAATGATTTTAGTGGAGTGTAAAGCAACAGTAGGTGTTGTTTCTAACACAGACCATCAGTTAGAAGTTTCTGGTAAAGCTGGTCGTTCTAGATGGCAAGGTCGTCGTCCAAGAACTCGTCCAATGGTTATGAACCCTGTAGATCACCCAATGGGTGGTGGTGAAGGTCGTGCGACAGGAGGTATCCCTCGTTCTCGTAACGGTATTCCAGCGAAAGGTTACAAAACTCGTGACAAGAAGAAAGCGTCTAACAAATATATTGTTGAAAGAAGAAAAAAATAATTTATGGCACGTTCATTAAAAAAAGGACCATTCATCCACTATAAATTAGAAAAGAAAGTTCTTGCTAACGTAGAAAGCGGTAGCAAAAACGTGATCAAAACATGGTCAAGAGCATCAATGATTTCTCCTGATTTTGTTGGTCAAACAATCGCAGTACACAACGGAAAGCAATTTATTCCTGTTTATGTTACTGAGAATATGGTAGGTCATAAATTAGGTGAGTTCGCTCCTACACGTACTTTTAGAGGTCATGCCGGAGCTAAAAACAAAGGAAAAAAATAGTAAAGGGCCATGGGATCTAGAAAAAGATTAAGTAACGAAAGAATCAAAGAAGCTAACAAGCAGGTAGCTTTTGCGAAATTAAATAATGTTCCTACTTCTCCTCGTAAGATGAGATTAGTAGTAGATATTATCCGTGGAGTTGAAATTCAAAAAGCTTTAGGTATTTTAAAATATACTAAAAACCACGCTTCAATCCGTTTAGAAAAATTGTTATTAAGCGCTATCGCTAACTGGCAAATCAAAAACGAAGGAGCTGATGTTGAAGAAGCTGGATTATATGTAAAAGAAATCTCTGTTGATAGTGCACGTCAATTAAAAAGAATTCGTACTGCACCTCAAGGTAGAGCACATAGAATCAGAAAACGTTCAAACCATGTAACTTTGGTTTTAGGAACTAAAGAAGATAAACAAAAAGTACAAGATTAAGAATATGGGACAAAAAACTAATCCAATCGGAAATCGTTTAGGAATCATCAGAGGATGGGATTCTAACTGGTACGGTGGAAATGATTACGGTGATAAAATTGCAGAAGATGCAAAAATTCGTACTTATTTAAGAGCACGTTTGTCTAAAGCCGGAGTTTCTCGTATTTACATCGATCGTACTTTAAAATTGGTTACAGTTACTGTAACTACTGCTCGTCCAGGTATCATTATTGGTAAAGGTGGACAAGAAGTTGACAAATTAAAAGAAGAGTTAAAGAAAATCACTGGTAAAGAGGTTCAAATTAATATCTTCGAAATTAAGAGACCAGAATTAGATGCAATCTTAGTAGGTGATAGTATCGCTCGTCAAATTGAGAATCGTATTTCTTACCGTCGTGCTATTAAAATGGCAATTCAATCAGCAATGAGAATGAACGCAGAAGGAATCAAAGTTCAAATCTCTGGTCGTTTAAACGGTGCAGAGATGGCACGTTCTGAAACTTATAAAGAAGGACGTATTCCTTTGTCTACATTCCGTGCAGACATTGATTACCACATTTCAGAAGCTCATACAACTTACGGTCGTTTAGGGATCAAAGTATGGATCATGAAAGGTGAGGTATATGGTAAGAGAGAATTATCTCCATTAGTTGGATTACAGAAAAAACAAAAAAAATCTGAAAACAACAGAAAAGGAGGTGAAAGATCTAATAATAGAAAGCGATAATTTAGTTTAACAACTAACATAAAGAATTAAGTAGATATGTTATCACCGAGAAGAGTAAAGTTTAGAAAAACCCAAAAAGGTAAGATGAAAGGTGTTTCTCACAGAGGAACTCAATTAGCTTACGGGACTTTCGGGATCAAATCTTTAGACGAAGCGTTTATTACAGCACGTCAAATCGAGGCAGCTCGTATTGCTGCAACTCGTTTCATGAAGAGAGAGGGTCAATTATGGATTAAAATATTTCCAGATAAACCAATTACTAAGAAACCAGCAGAGGTACGTATGGGTAAAGGTAAAGGTGCACCAGAATATTGGGTAGCTCCTGTACAACCAGGTCGTATCTTATTCGAAGTAGGAGGTGTGCCAGTAGAGGTTGCAACTGAAGCATTGCGTTTAGCAGCTCAGAAGTTACCTGTTAAGACTAAGTTTATCGTTGCACGTGATTTCCAAAATTAATAATTTCAAAAATTAAGAAAAAATGAAAGCAGCAGATATTAGAAATCTAAGTGTTGAAGAGTTACAAGCTAAAATAGCTGAAGAACAAGCGAACTACGATCAATTAAAATTGACAAACGCTATTTCTCCTGTAGCAAATCCAATCGGTATTAGAGACTTACGCAGAACAATTGCTCGTTTGAATACCGTGTTAAACGAAAAACAATCATAACAGTAATCTGTAACTGATGGAAAGAAAATTAAGAAAAGAAAGAGTAGGTTTAGTTACATCAAACAAAATGGAAAAAACCATTGTTGTAGCTGAAACTAAGAAGCAAAAGCACCCATTCTATGGGAAATTCGTTTTAAAAACGAAGAAATATACAGCGCACGACGAAAATAACGAGTGTAACGAAGGTGACACAGTGCGTATCATGGAGACTCGTCCTTTGTCTAAAAACAAAAGATGGAGATTAGTAGAAATCATTGAAAGAGCTAAATAAGATAAGTTATGTTACAACAAGAATCTAGATTAAAAGTTGCAGATAACACAGGAGCTCGTGAAGCATTAGTAATCCGCGTTTTAGGTGGTACTAAAAGAAGATACGCATCAGTAGGTGACAAAATCGTAGTTGCGATCAAAGAAGCTACACCTTCAGGAAACGTTAAAAAAGGTGCTGTATCAAAAGCTGTTGTAGTTAGAACTAAAAAAGAAGTTCGTAGAAAAGACGGTTCATATATCCGTTTCGACGATAATGCATGTGTATTATTGAACACTCAAGGAGAAATGCGTGGTACTCGTGTATTCGGTCCAGTTGCTCGTGAGTTACGTGATAAAGAATATATGAAAATTGTATCATTAGCCCCAGAGGTATTATAATAGAACAACATGGCAAAGTTAAAAATTAAAAAAGGAGACAAAGTAGTCGTTTTATCAGGATCTAACAAAGGTCAAATTGGTACTGTGTTACGCGTATTCCCTGACAAAGCTAAAGCTATCGTTGAAGGGGTTAATATTGCAAAAAAACGTGTAAAGCCAAGCGCACAAAATCCACAAGGTGGAGTTGTTGAAAAAGAAGCTCAAATCTATTTATGTAAATTGGCTTTAGTAGATCCAGAAACTGGGAAAGCAACGAAAGTAGCGATCAAAGAAGAAGGAGGGAAAAAAGTAAGAATTGCTAAAAAATCAGGAAAAGCTATCTAAGATGAGTACAACAACATACACACCTCGTCCGCAGGTTAAATATAAAGAAGAGATTGTAGCTGCTCTTAAAGAAGAGTTCGGATACAAATCTATTATGCAAGTTCCTAAATTAGAGAAAATTGTTTTATCTCAAGGTTTAGGTGCGGCTACAGCTGACAAAAAAATCGTTGATTACGCTATCGAAGAGTTAGAATTAATCACTGGTCAAAAAGCAGTAGGAACAATTTCTAAGAAAGATGAAGCAGCTTTCAAATTACGTAAAGGAATGCCAATTGGGGCTAAAGTAACTTTACGTGGTGAGAAAATGTACGAATTCTTAGATCGTTTAGTATCTTCAGCTTTACCACGTGTACGTGATTTTAGCGGTATTTCTTCTACAGGTTTCGACGGTAGAGGTAACTATAACTTAGGTATCAAAGAGCAAATTATCTTCCCAGAAATTAATATTGATAAAATCAAGAAAATTCAAGGTTTAGATATTACCTTTGTAACTTCAGCGAACACAGATAAAGAAGCGAAAGCTTTATTATCTAAATTCGGATTACCATTTACTAAAGAAAAATAAGAAGTCATGGCTAAAGAATCAATGAAAGCGCGTGAGCGCAAAAGAGAAGCATTAGTTGCTAAATATGCTGCGAAACGTCAAGCTTTATTAGAAGCTGGTGACTACGAAGCATTACAAAAATTACCTAAAAACGCTTCTCCTGTACGTTTACACAACCGTTGTAAATTAACAGGTCGTCCAAGAGGATACATGAGAACTTTCGGGATCTCTCGTGTAACTTTCCGCGAAATGGCGAACGAAGGGTTAATCCCAGGTGTTAAAAAAGCGTCTTGGTAATTTACCAATAGCTTTAGAAATATTAAATCCTTACTCTTTATTGAGTAAGGATTTTTTTTGTGTATTAATACATGCTTTAGCTATATTTACACAACGTATTATCAGACTAAATATATTTATGGGACCACTATTTGTCATCCTATTTCATTTGATTTTCATCTTTATTGTAGCAAGTATTTTAGCTTTTGTATTTACAATATTTAGTGCATTTTTTAAGAATAAGAAAAAACGAAAAATTGTATTTGCTCTTTTATCGCCTTTTGTATTTTGTTACAGTCTCTATTTTTTTGCACTTATAGGTAGCGGAATTGTTTCGGCAATCAAAGATGTTGATGTGGGAATTGGAGATTATTGGTCTGTTCCACTGAATGACAATGTAAAATTAAGTTTTATAGATTCTTCTGACAATTGTTTCTTAGAGACTGATCAGGAACAATTACCAAATGTTAAAAAAATTCAGCAAATCCAAAATGACTATTATATCAAAACAAGTGATAATAGTTATTTACTCAAAAATGATTCAGATGATTTTGTTGAAACAATTATTCCTTCAGAAGTAAAGTTATTGGATAGTTGGGATTTCTATTTTAAAAAGAAATATGAAATTGCTGGAGGTTTATTAGTATTCTTTGGTATAGTTTCCTTGGCTTTATCTTGTTTTATCGTCTATTTACTAAAAATAATTGTGATTGGACGTAACGTTTCTAAATCATAATTTTAGATGATTATTTCTAAATTGATTTTAAAAATGAGTTTTGAATAAATTTTTTATCAAATGAATTTCAATAATAACTCATCAAACAAGCTTTTTGACTACGGCTTAGCGCTTTAAAAATAAATTATTTAGATTAATAGTTTGTAATTAAAAAATATGCAATATATTTGCAACCCAAATGCATAGTGCATTTTGGTAAAAGTTTAATTTTAAAAGTAGTGCTTACGCGCTATACTATAGAATTATTTATGTATACAGATCCAATTTCAGATTTTCTAACTCGCGTTAGAAATGCAATGATGGCAGGACACAAAGTAGTGGAAATCCCTGCATCTAAAATTAAAAAAGAGATCACTAAGATCTTATTTGAACAAGGTTACATCTTGAACTACAAATTCGAAGGACAAGATCAACCTCAAGGAACAATCAAAATCGCTTTAAAGTACGACAAAGTTACTAAAGAGCCAGCTATCCGTAAAATCAAAAGAGCTTCAACTCCAGGTTTACGTCAATACGCAGGATCTAAAGAATTACCTCGTGTATTAAACGGTTTAGGTGTTGCTATCATCTCAACTTCTAAAGGTGTGATGACAGACAAACAAGCTCGTCAAGAGAATGTAGGTGGTGAAGTTTTATGTTTTGTTTATTAATCTTTTAAAAAATTAAGAAATTATGTCAAGAATAGGACACGCACATATCAACATCCCTGCTGCAGCAACTGTTGAATTTAAAGATAACGTAGTTACTGTAAAAGGTAGCAACATTACAATGACAAGAGAGTTAAAAGAAGGATTTGATGTAACAATCGAAGACGGAGTTTTAACTGTAGTTCGTCCAAACGATTCTAAAGATAACAAAGCTTTACATGGTTTATACCGTTCATTAATCAATAACATGATTACTGGTGTAACAGAAGGTTTCAAAAAACAATTAGAATTAGTTGGTGTTGGTTATAGAGCATCTAACAACGGACAAAAATTAGATTTGTCATTAGGTTTCTCTCACAATATCGTTATTGAATTACCTACAGAAATTAAAGTTGAAACTTTAACAGAAAAAGGTAAAAACCCTATTATTACATTATCATCTCATGATAATCAATTATTAGGAATGATCGTAGCGAAAATTCGTTCTTACCGTAAGCCAGAGCCTTACAAAGGAAAAGGAATTAAATACGTAGGAGAAATTATTAGAAGAAAAGCAGGTAAATCTGCATAAAAATCATTGAAAAATGGCATTATCTAAAGTAGAAAAAAGACAAAAAATAAAAAGACGCGTGCGTCGAAATATTTTTGGAACAGAAACTAAACCTCGTTTATCAGTTTACCGTTCTAACAAAGAAATTTACGCTCAAATTATTGACGATAACAATGGAGTAACTTTAGCTTCTGCATCATCTCGTGAAAAAGGTGTTGCTGTAGAAGGTACAAAATCTGAAGTTTCTGCATCAGTTGGTAAAGCATTAGCTGCTAAAGCTGTTGCAAAAGGAATTGAAACTGTAGTTTTTGATCGTAACGGTTTCGTGTATCATGGTAGAATCAAAGCTTTAGCTGAAGGAGCTAGAGAAGGTGGATTAAAATTCTAAAAAAGAGAAAGAAATTATGTTAGGATTTAAAAACGTAGAAAGAGTAAAACCAACAGGTTTAGATTTAAAAGATCGTTTAGTTGGAGTACAACGTGTTACTAAAGTAACAAAAGGAGGTAGAGCATTTGGTTTCTCTGCAATCGTAGTAGTAGGTGACGGAAACGGAGTAGTAGGTTACGGATTAGGGAAATCTAAAGACGTAGCTTCTGCAATCGCTAAAGCTATCGAAGATGCTAAGAAAAACTTAGTACGTATCCCATTATTTAACAACACAATTCCTCACGAACAAGAAGCTCGTTTCGGTGGTGCGCAAGTATTCATCCGTCCAGCATCTAAAGGTACAGGGGTAATTGCAGGTGGTACAGTACGTGCGGTATTAGAATCAGTTGGTGTACATGATGTATTATCAAAATCAAAAGGTTCTTCTAACCCTCACAACGCAGTAAAAGCTACATTCCGTGCTTTATTAAGCTTACGTTCTGTAGAAACTATTGCTCGTCAAAGAGGTATTTCTGTAACTAAAGTATTCAACGGTTAAAAAAAAGTAAAATGAGCAAAGTAAGAGTAAAACAAACACGTAGTGCAATCAACCGTGATAAATCTCAAAAAGCTACATTAGTTGCTTTAGGTTTGAAAAAGTTGAATCAAGTTGTTGAGCACGAATCAACTCCTCAAATTGAAGGAATGATCCGTAAAATCTCACACTTAGTAGTAGTAGAAAGAGCTTAATCGCTTTTAACCTTTTAAAAATTATTAAAAATGAATTTAAGTAATTTAAAACCAGCTGCTGGTTCAGTACAAAATAAATTCCGTAAAGGTAGAGGTGAAGGTAGTGGAAACGGTTTGACAGCAGGTCGTGGACACAAAGGTGCTAAATCTCGTTCTGGTTATTCAAGAAAAATCGGTTTCGAAGGTGGACAAATGCCTTTACAAAGACGTTTACCTAAATTTGGTTTCAAAAACATCAACAGAGTTGAGTACACTGGAATCAATTTAGATACAATTCAACAATTAGTTGATAACAACAAAATTACAGATACTTTAAACAAAGAAACATTAGTTCAGTTAGGATTAGCTCACAAAAATGACTTAGTGAAAATTTTAGGTCGTGGAGAGTTAAAAGCAACTGTTAATGTTACTGCTGATAAATTCACTCAAACAGCTCAAGAAGCTATTGTGAATGCAGGAGGTAAAGTAGAATTAGTTAACGCTTAAGAATATATTTTATAGATGAAAGGGTTTATACAGACCATAAAAAATATCTGGAGCATAAAAGAATTGAAGGATAAGTTACTTGTAACTATCCTTCTATTGTTGGTTTATAGATTCGGTTCTCATATTCCACTTCCAGGTGTCGATATTAACGAGGTTAATCGTTTTGTTGCAGACCAAGAAAATGCAAATTCAGGAATTTTAGGATTATTAAACTCTTTTACCGGAGGTTCTTTTAAGAGAGCTTCCGTATTTGCGTTAGGAATTATGCCTTATATCTCTGCTTCGATTGTTATACAATTGATGGGATTAGCAGTACCTTACATCCAAAAACTACAAAAAGAAGGAGAAAGCGGACGTAACAAAGTAAATCAAATTACGAGATGGTTGACAATCGGGATTTGTTTAGTGCAAGCACCAGCATACCTTACATTGGTAACTTCTCAAATTTTACCTTACGATCCAACTTCATCATATGCTATCTATGTAATTCCTCCAACCAACTTTTGGTTCTGGTTCCCTTCAACAATCATTTTGATTACAGGGACAATCTTTGCCATGTGGATGGGAGAAAAAATTACTGACAAAGGTATAGGTAACGGTATTTCAATCTTAATTATGGTTGGTATCCTAGCCGACTTACCAAAAGCAATATTTAATGCATTTGAAGTAGACCCTTCAAACGGTATTTTCTTCTTGATAGAAATGTTAGGGTTAATCCTAGTTATTGCAATGTGTATTATGATTGTTGCAGCGGTGCGTAAAGTACCAGTACAATATGTAAGAAGAGCGCAAACTTCAAGTAGCTCATATATGAGATCAGTTACAGACTCTGTACGTTCATATATTCCACTTAAAGTAAATGCAGCAGGTGTAATGCCTATTATCTTCGCACAAGCAATTATGTTTTTACCAGGAACATTGGCAAACTATTTCCTAGACGAAGGAAGTCCAGTAAAAGCATTCTTCGCGAAAATGGCAGATCCATTTACGTGGGAATACAATTTGATCTTCGGATTACTAATTATTATCTTCACCTATTTCTATACTGCGATTACAATCCCAGTAAACCAAATGGCAGAAGATCTTAAACGTAACGGAGGAATCATCCCTGGAATCCGTCCTGGAAAAGAAACTGCAAATTTTTTAGACGAAATTTTATCAAAAATTACGTTACCTGGAGCAATTTTACTAACTTTGCTTGCTGTTTTGCCAGCGATTGTAAAATTATTAGGTGTAGAACAGAGCTTAGCAATGTTCTTTGGAGGTACATCAATGTTAATTATGGTGGGAGTTATCTTAGATACTGTACAACAAATTAATACATATTTATTAAATCACCGTTACGATGGTTTAATGTCTTCAGGTAGAACTTCAAGAGATATCTAATAAGATTTTATTAAAAAGATTTATGGCTAAACAAAAACATATTGAACAAGACGGTACGATTACAGAAGCATTATCTAATGCAATGTTCCGTGTCGAATTAGAAAATGGACATGTTGTAACATGTAACATATCTGGTAAAATGCGTATGCACTATATCAAATTATTACCAGGTGATAGAGTTAAAATAGAGATGTCTCCTTACGATTTAACGAAAGGTAGAATATCTTACAGATACTAAAAGAAATAATAACGACTGGTGATAGAGTTAATGTAGATACGTTAACTCTATCGGATTATAAATAAATTTACAAAGATGAAAATTAGAGCATCCATTAAAAAGAGAAGTGCTGACTGTAAAATTGTGCGTCGTAAAGGACGTTTGTATGTGATCAACAAAAAGAATCCTAAGTTTAAACAAAGACAAGGTTAATTATTTAGAATTATGGCAAGAATTTCAGGTGTAGATTTACCTAAAAACAAAAGAGGGGTAATCGGACTTACATACATTTACGGGATCGGAAGAAGCAGTGCTTCTAAAATCTTAGCTGAAAATAACATTTCAGAAGATACAAAAGTTAGCGAATGGACTGATGAAGAAATCAACGCAATCCGTGCATCGATCAATGAAACTTTCAAAGTAGAAGGTGAATTAAGATCAGAAATCCAATTAAACATCAAACGTTTAATGGATATCGGATGTCAAAGAGGTATTCGTCACAGATTAGGTTTACCATTACGTGGTCAAAGAACAAAAAATAACTCACGTACAAGAAAAGGTAAAAAGAAAACAGTTGCTAACAAGAAAAAAGCCACTAAATAATAAATAGGATCATGGCAAAAAATCAGAAAGTAGTAAAGAAAAGAAAAGTAGTTATTGAAGCTACTGGACAAGCTCATATTCAAGCATCGTTTAACAACGTTATCGTTACTTTAACTAACAAAAACGGTGAAGTTATCTCTTGGTCTTCAGCAGGTAAAATGGGATTCCGTGGATCTAAAAAGAACACTCCTTACGCTGCTCAAGTAGCTGCTCAAGATGCAACAACAGTTGCATACGAAGCAGGATTAAGAAGAGTAAAAGTATTCGTGAAAGGACCAGGTCAAGGTCGTGAATCTGCTATTAGAACAATTCATAACGGTGGTATCGAGGTTTCTGAAATCGTTGATGTTACTCCATTACCACACAATGGATGTCGTCCACCTAAAAAGAGAAGAGTATAATCATTTTTCTCAATTTAATTATTTAATATATTTAATAGTAACAAATCATGGCAAGATATACAGGACCAAAAACTAAAATTGCAAGAAAATTTGGACAACCAATTTTCGGTGACGATAAATCTTTTGAGAAAAAGAAATATCCTCCAGGGCAACACGGACCTAACAAAAGAAGAGCTAAAAAATCAGAATACGCTATTCAGTTAACTGAAAAACAAAAAGCAAAATATACTTACGGTATTTTAGAGCGTCAATTTGCTAACTTATACAAAAAAGCAAATGCTTCTAAAGGAATTACAGGTGAAGTATTATTACAATTATGTGAATCTCGTTTAGATAACGTAGTTTACCGTTTAGGTATCGCAAACTCACGTAGTGCTGCACGTCAATTAGTATCTCACAAACACGTAACTGTAAACGGAGAAATCGTGAACATCCCTTCTTACCAATTAAAAGCTGGTGATGTAATCGCTGTTAGAGAAAAATCTAAATCTTTAACTGCAATCACAAACTCTTTACACGCACGTAGCGAGTACGATTGGTTAATTTGGAACGACGAACAAAAATCAGGAACTTTCACAAAAGCTCCAGAAAGAGTTCAAATTCCAGAAGATATTAAAGAGCAATTAATCGTCGAGTTATATTCTAAATAAACCTTAAAATCAGACTAATAAAATGACTATTTTAAATTTCATCAAACCTGACAAAGTAATCTTAGTAGAGTCTGACTCTAAATTCGGACAATTCGAGTTCCGTCCATTAGAACCAGGATACGGGATTACAGTTGGAAATGCTCTACGTAGAGTGTTACTTTCTTCATTAGAAGGATATGCGATCACTTCAATCAAAATTGAAGGTGTTGAGCACGAATTTTCAACTATTCCAGGAGTAGTGGAAGATGTTACAGAGATCATTTTAAATCTGAAAAAGGTTCGTTTTAAGAAACAAATTGATGAATCAGATGCTGAAACTGTAACTGCTACTATCTCAGGGCAAGATCAATTAACAGCAGGTGATTTAGGGAAATTTATTTCTGGATTCCAAGTTTTAAACCCTGAATTAGTTATCGCTAACTTAGACGCTAAAGTAAACGTAACAATTACATTTACAATCGAAAAAGGTAGAGGATACGTACCAGCTGATGAGAATAAAAAGGCTTCTGCGCCAATCGGTACTATAGCAATTGACTCAATTTACACTCCAATTAAGAATGTAAAATACGCAATTGAAAACTATCGTGTAGAACAAAAAACTGACTACGAAAAATTAGTTTTTGAAATTACAACAGATGGTTCTATAACACCTCAAGATGCTTTAACTGAAGCAGCTAAAATCTTAATTCACCACTTTATGTTATTCTCAGATGAGAGAATTACATTAGAAGCGGAAGAAGTTGCATCTGGTGAAACTTATGATGAAGAAGCATTACATATGCGCCAATTATTGAAAACAAAATTGGTAGATATGGATTTATCAGTAAGAGCATTAAATTGTTTAAAAGCAGCTGAAGTTGAAACATTAGGCGAATTAGTTTCTTTCGCTAAGTCTGACTTAATGAAATTCAGAAACTTTGGTAAGAAATCTCTTACAGAGTTAGAAGAATTGGTGGACAGCAAAGGTCTTAACTTTGGAATGGACATCGCAAAATATAAGTTAGACGTAGAATAATTTTATTAAAAAATGAGACACGGAAAAAAATTTAACCATTTAGGTAGAACTGCCTCTCATAGAAGAGCTTTATTATCTAATTTAGCTATAGCGTTGATTACTCACAAGAGAATTAACACAACAGTAGCAAAGGCTAAAGCATTACAAACATATGTTGAGCCTTTATTGACAAAGTCTAAAACAGACGATACTAACAACCGTCGCGTTGTATTTTCATACTTACAAGATAAAGAAGCTGTAACTGAATTATTCAGAACTGTAGCTCCTAAAATTGCAAATCGTCCAGGAGGATACACTCGTATCATCAAAACTGGATTCCGTTTAGGTGACGGTGCTGATACTGCAATGATCGAGTTAGTAGATTTCAATGATATCTACACTAACGCGAAAGTAGAGAAAAAAGCAACTACACGTCGTAGTAAAAAAAGTACTAAAACAGAAGAAGCTGCACCAGCTGCTGAAACTGAAAGTACAGAAGAAGCATAATCTATTCGATTATATAGTAAAAAGCCTCCCAAATTGGGAGGCTTTTTTGTGGATTTTATCTTACAAGATTATTTATTTTGAATAGCTCATTTAGCTTGAAAATACGTTTATTATTCACTCAAGCTACTTTCTACATTATTAGTTGATTTATTTTGAATAATATTTTTATGTATTGATAAATTAGAGTTTCTCTTGTCACTCTAAACTCGTTTCAGAATATCATTTTCTTGAGAGGATGATGGGTGTTTTGTTTTCAGTTTGTCTTTCCGGGCTTGTCGAGGATCTATAAAAAAAAAGCCACTCTGAAGAGTGGCTTTGATATTTGTCCGTTTTAAGTTGATTAAAACTTATATCTTAATGTAGTCATCAATTGTCTTGGAGCAATTGGGTTTACACTATAATTTTCGTGAACATTGTAATTCAACTCATTTGTAATATTAGATAATCTACATAATAATGAAAAGTTTTTCCATTTGTAGCCAGCCGATACATCAATCGTTGTGTAAGCTGATAATGGAATTTCTCTATCCAAAATTCCATTTGGTTGAGAAGGATCAATTTGGTTATTCCAACCTCCAATACGTTTACCAATATAGTTTGCGAGCGCACCGATAGAAAAGCCTTTCAATGCTCCATTTTGCAATGTGTAATGAAAACTTAAGTTTGCAGTATTTGCAGGAGTTCTTGTTAATCGATCACCTTCTACAAAACTACCTTTCAAACCAGATGTTTTTGTATAGCGCATATCATTGTAGCTATATCCGGCCATAATATTCAATCCAATAATTGGATGTGCAGTTACATCAACTTCGATTCCTTTACTTTTTGTAGCGCCACTAAGCACTTTTATTGTTGAATCTGTGTTTGGCGTTCCATCAGCTTTAAATTCTGCTGTTTGAGCTAAATTATTATTTTTGATTTGATACAAAGTAACATTTGTAGATAACAATCCTCTAAAGAAATCATTTTTGATACCAACTTCATATTGATCGATAATTGATGGTTTGATTGCTTTTAAATCTACTGTTGTACCAGAGTTTGGTGTGAATGAATTTGAGTAACTAGCAAAAATCGCCATATCTTTGATTGGTTGAAAAACGATACCAACTTTTGGCGAAAATGCTTCATCAACACGTTTTCCATCTTTTTTTACATCAACGGGAGTTTTCGTTAAATCTCTTGTTGTCACTTGAGCTTCTTGCCAAGACCAACGCAAACCAGCCAATACTTTTAATTGATCAGTCAAAGAAATTAAATCTTGAAAATAAACTCCAAAACGTCCTGTTTTAGTTGAAGCTATTTTTGTGTTTTTTGCCATTGGAATTGCACCTCCTTGATCAAAATTTTCAAAGTCAAATATATTTCCACTTCCATAATTCTTTTGATCAAATACATAAGTGAAAGCTTTACTACTAGAATAATCAAAATCAACACCTGTTAATAACTGATGTTTTATTTTTCCTGTATTGAAATTTCCTTGTAAATTAAGTTGCTCACCGTACAATTGTTCTTGGTTTTTGTTTTGACCTAATGGTCTTGACCAATTTCCTTTTGCATCTGGTTGAATACGTTCCGTTCCTTTTGATTCTCTATCATATTGTTGAAAAGAGCTATTGAAATTAAGCTGCCAATCTTTGTTGAAATTATGCTTAACCAAAGCACTTGTACTGGCTTGTTTCGTTTTACCATTAGACCAAGTTGCGCCTAAATACATACTTCTAGGTAAATCAACAATTTCTTTTCCAATAATTGCCGTTCCAAAATCTGGCGTCCAATCATCATTTAAATAATCTGCTTGCAAAACAAGTTCAGTTTTATCTGTAATTTTGAATAAAAAAGATGGGTTAACATAAAAACGTTCTCTTTTTACATCATTTCTAAAACTCTCAGAATTTTCGTAAGATCCAGTAAAACGATACGCAATACTATTATTGATTGGTCCATAAATATCTAAAGATGGTTTGTAAAAAGCATTACTTCCCGCTTGCATACTGATTTCTCCACCAAAATTAAACTTTGGTTTTTTTGTAACCATATTCAAAATTCCACCTGGTGCAACATTACCATAAAGTAAAGCCGCTCCACCTTTCAAAACTTCAACTCTTTCTAAAGATGAAACTTCTGGAATTGACCCATTATTGAATCTGAATCCATTTTTGAACATGTTATTGCTCGACATATCATAACCTCGTGACCAAAATGATTCTTGAGCCGCTCCACGCGCAGAACCAACATAAACACCATTGACGTTTTTCACAACATCACTCAGTTTTATTGATTGTTGTTGTTCTATAACTTGATTGTCAATAATCTGGAAACTTTGCGGTAAATCAATTCCTTTTACATTCAAACCAGATAAAATACTTTCTTGTTTTTTATTCGGAGATTCAACTATTTTAATGACAACTTCGCTAAGTGTAGTAATGTTTTCGTTCAATGTAAATGAAATTTCGCTTACTTCATTTATGTGAACTTCAATAGATTTTGTTTGTTTTTTTAGTCCTTCCCCTTCTAAAGTTATAGAATGTTGACCCTCTGGAAATTTCTCGAAACGAAATTCTCCATTTTCATCTGTAATTGTAGTATTTGTGGATTTCCCAATTTTGATTGTAATTCCGGAAACTGGATATCCATCAGATGAAACAATTTTTCCTTCTACGATTCCGTAGTTTTGCGCAAATGTGCAAATAGAAGTTAGCAGAAAAAGTAACAGTAGTTTTAATTTAATTTTCATTCTATATTTTATTTAGATTAGATAAAAATAATTTCGACAAATGTAAACTTTTGAAAGAATTATTCAAACTTATTTAGATTAATTAATAATAACATATAAGTAATTTAAAATCAAGCGTATATGTATTTTTAATTTATTTGAAAATTTATTTTTTTGTTTGAATGATTTGTTTTTTGATAAAATGAGTCAGATTATTTGTCAAATTGTTAATAAAATCTAAATTTTCTTAAACTAAGATTCTTTTCATTTATCTAATTTTCTAGATATGATTGTTTTAAAATCTTAATGTTAAAAAATCAACTAAAATCCTTATTTTTGGATTGATTTTGGCAATAAACCAATTATCAAACATAAAATTGATATGAAAAAATTACTATTCATGATGGCTGTCGCAATGGCAGTTGTTTCATGTAAAAAAGATGATAAAGTCGTAGGAAAAGATAAAGACGGAAAAGAATTAATTGTGAACGAAAAAGGTGATACAGTTGCCAAAACGGAAACAACAGATTCTTTGAAAGTCGCTGAAAAGCCTGCTGAGCCAGAAGTTGTAGCAATAACAAAAGGTGCAGATGACAAATATGCATACAAATACAATTTAGAGATAGGAAAGACTTATCCAATGACGTTGGGAATTAAAACAACTCACACGGCTTCGGATGGGAAAGAATCTCAGAAAATGTCAAGCGAAAGTAAAAAACAAATTGATTATACGGTAAAAGATTTCAAAGATGGTGTGTATACATTAGAAGTGAAATCTAAACAATATAGCGAGAAAATGACAGATCCATCTGGAAAATCAATTTCGTATGATACAAATGCTGCGAAACCTGCGAACAAAGATATTGCGGTTTCTTGGTCGATTTACAAAGCGATGACAGGGAAAACGTATACAATGAAAGTTGATCAGAAAGGAAAAGTTGTAAGCGTTGATGGATTAGAAGGAATCAAAACTTCAATTCTTAATTCTGTGAAGAAACAAGTTTCTGCAGAAGAGTTCAAATTCTTTACGCAGATTATTGATAATTCATTAAACAAACAAGCAATTTCTTCTCAATTTGAAGAAACAATGAATATTTTCCCTAACAAAACTTTAGCGCTTAAAGAATCTTGGAGCGATAGTCAAAAAATTGACCAAGGTCCAATGAAAGGAAATATTTCAATGAAGAGAACTTTAGCAAGTGTTGAGCCTGTAAATACGACAATTACTGTAAATGGAACGCAAAGTTTGAAAGGTAATGAGTCGCAACAAGGTGTTACAATGTCTGCGAATAGTAGTGCGAATGTAGATGGAAAAATTTTGTTGGATACTAAATCTGGTTGGATCAACAAAGTTAATTTAACGAAAAAGGAAACATTAAAACGTACAGTGGAAGCGCAAGGTCAAAAACAAACGATGACTGAGTCGGTTACAACTGTCACAACAGTTAACTAAAATGAAAACAATTCTTTGGGTTCTAGTTTTAAGTATTATTTTCTTAACTATTTTTAGATTTTTAAGAAAAGTATTTGCTGTAAAAAAAGTTTTTCAAGAAGCAATTAATCAGCAAAGAAACGCTTATAATGAAAGCCAAAACTCAAATGATTCGTATAACGAATCGAAACCAAACACATCTTTCGACAAACCGAAATATAATATAGACGCCGAAACGGTGGATTACGAAATAATCGAAGAAAAAAAGGATGAAAAATAAAAAGAATTTACTCTACGTTCTTATCTCATTGCTGCTTTTTGTAGTGATTGCATTGGTGTATTGTTCACCAGTTTTATCGGGAAAATCTGTTATTCAGCCTGATATTATCAACTACAAAGGTAGTGCGCAAGAAATGTTAACGTATCAAGACAAAACAGGCGAAAATGTCTATTGGTCTGATGCGATGTTTGGTGGAATGCCAACCTATCAAACTGGTGCGAAATATAGTTTTGATATCATCAAAACCATTGATGGCGCATTCAGATTTTTACCGCGTCCCGCAGATTACATTTTCTTGTTATTTACAGGATTTTTTATACTTGGCTTAACGCTTTTCAAAAAGTGGCAATACGCTTTAGTCGGTGCAATTTTCTTTGCATTTGGTTCGTATTATTTCGAATTAATTGCAGCCGGACATAACGGAAAGCTACATACAATTGGGTATTTCGCGCCTTTGGTTGCCGGAATTCTTCTATTGTATCGCAAAAAATACATTGCAGGTTTTGTACTCACAACCTTGTTTATGGGATTGCAATTACAAGCCAATCACATTCAAATGACGTTCTATTTGTTTTTAGCGATGTTGGTTTTTGTAATCGTTCAATTCATCGATAGTTTAAAGAAAAAAGAATTACCAGATTTCTTAAAATCATCTGCATTAGTAATTGTCGCTGTAATTATTGCAGCAGGATTGAATGCAAATCGATTATTGTCAACTTACGAATACAGTAAAGAAACGACACGTGGAAAGTCTGAAATGACGTTGTTGAAAAAGAATTCGAATGGATTAGATCACGATTATATCACACAATGGAGTTATGGGAAATTAGAAACACTAAATCTTTTTATTCCAAATTTGATGGGAGGTGGTTCGCAAACGAATCCAGAAGATTTAAAGAATTATACATCCGAATTACAAAATGCACAGTATAGCCTTGGTGAAGATGAGTTCAATCAGCAGGTTTTTCAAGCTGTGGCAAGTCAGCCTAGAAGTACATATTGGGGAGATCAGCCAGGAACTTCTGGACCCGCTTATCAGGGAGCTGTAGTTGTTTTCTTGTTTATTATCGGAATGTTTATGGTGCGTGGAAAATACGTAACCTATAAAAAATGGTTAGTTGGAGCAACGATTTTAAGTTTCATTTTAGCTTGGGGTAAAAATTTACCTTTCGTTACCAACTTATTCATCGACTATTTCCCTATGTACGATAAATTCCGTGCCGTATCATCAATCTTGGTGATTGCCGAATTTACAATGCCTTTCTTAGCAATTTTGACTTTATATTATTTCTTTAATTCTGACGAATCAGATGAATTCAAAAAGAAAGTACTTTATATAGCTGGTGGTTCTACAGTCGGAATTCTAATTATTTTCTTCTTATTCGGTGGAATGATTTTTCCATTTACATCAGAGAATGAAAAATTAATGACTGAACAATTAATCGGACAAATTCAGCAAGCAAATCCAAATGCAATCGGACTTTGGGATGGATTAATAAAACGATTAGATGAAGCATTAATTCAAGATAGAATTTCTATGTTTAAAGCGGATACAGTTCGCACATTGATTTTTGTTTTGTTCACAATGGCTTTGTTGTTGGCTTATTTATTCAAGTTTATCAAAAAACCAATTATCGTCATTTTAGCGATTGGTGCATTGGCTTTTATTGACGGATTTACGGTGAATAAAAGATATTTGAACGAAGATAATTTTGTATCTAAATACATTGTTGATAATCCTTTCCCAACTGAAATGTCGCCTCGTTTACAAACTGAAGCAGAGAACAACAATAATGTAGCGCAAATTGCTTACAAAGTTCCATTGAATAATTTATTATTAAATATTTCAAAACAAGATAAATCACATTTCCGTGTGTACAATACGGTTTTGAGTACATTTAATGAAGCTGGAACTTCATATTTTGTTCCTTCAATTGGTGGTTATCATGCGGCGAAATTAGGAAAATACCAAGATGTTGTGGATATCTATTTTTCTCAAGATCCGCAATTGAAAAAATATGGAATCAAAGATGAAACAGGTTTGATTAATGTATTGAATATGATGAATACGAAATACATTATTCATGGAAGTCCAACGGAGCCGCAAGTACAGCAAAATCCTACAGCTTTGGGAAGTGCGTGGTTAGCCTCAAATATTAAATGGACAGAAAATGCAAATGATGAAATTTTAGCGATAAATTCTACACCAGTTGATCATACGGTTATTTTACGTAAAGATTTGGTTGAGAATAAAAACTTAAATGTTTCGGCAGATGCTAATTCTAAAATTGAATTGGTTGATTATTCACCGATGAAAATGACGTATAAATCTTCTTCTAACGCAGATCAAATTGCTGTTTTCTCAGAAGTTTATTATCCGCACGGTTGGATTGCAACGGTTGATGGAAAAGAAGTTCCGATCGAAAAAGCGAATTATGTTTTGCGTGCAGTTCCTGTACAGAAAGGAAATCACACAATCGTGATGGAATTTAAACCACAAGTTATTTCTACTGGAAATATGATTGTGATTGTTTCGAATATTTTACTTTTAATCGTTGTGGCTGGAGGTATTTATTTGGGATATAAAAAATGTTCTACAAAAGAGAATTTAAACTTAGCCGCTGAAAAGGCTTAATTTTAGAATGAAAAAAATATTAATCATCACCTATTACTGGCCTCCTGCGGGAGGTCCTGGTGTTCAAAGATGGTTGAAATTCACAAAATATCTTCCTGAATTTGGATATGAAACCTACGTTTATATTCCAGAAAATCCTTCTTATCCAATTCTCGACGAAACTTTAGCGAAGGACATTAATCCAAAAGTTAAAATCGTCAAGAATAAAATTTGGGAACCTTATCAGTTGGCAGAAAAACTGAATCCAAAAAATAAAGCTTACAAAGGTGGACATTTTGAGAAGAAAGAAAATCAATCTTTCATGTCGAGATTGTCGGTTTTTGTGCGTGGAAATTTCTTTATTCCAGATGCGCGCAAGTTTTGGGTAAATCCTTCTGCGGAATATTTGAAAGACTTTTTACAGAAAGAAAATATTGATACGATTGTAACTTCTGGTCCGCCTCATAGTTTACATTTAATCGGTTTGAAATTGAAAAAACAATTACCAAATCTCAAATGGTTGGCAGATTTTCGTGATCCTTGGACGCAAATTAGTTATCATAAAGAATTGAAATTAACTTCTTGGGCAGCTAAAAAACACGAAGATTTAGAGCGTGAAGTGATGCAAAAAGCAGATGTTGTTTTAGCAACTAGTTATGCTGATGGAGAGAATTTTAAGAAGATTGGCGCAAAACATGTAGAAGTAATCACAAATGGTTTTGAAGAAGTAAAACAACAAACAGAAAAAGATCAAAATCACTTTCATTTGATGTATTCTGGAGGTTTGGAAATGCTTCGAAATCCAATTGCTTTGTGGAAAGCTTTAGCCGAAATTAGCAACGAAAATCAATCATTTCGAGAAGATTTTAAACTTAATTTTTATGGTTCTTTGGCTGATGATGTTAAACAAACAATTCTTGAACAAGGTTTACAAAATAACTTGATTGTTCACGGATATGTTTCGCACCAAGAATCGTTACATGCGATTAATTCTGCAAATATTCTGTTGTTAACAAATTTTGATAATGTTGCTTCGAAAGGAATTATTCCAGGGAAATTATTCGAATATATGGCAACTGGAAATCCAATTTTAGCGGTTGGTCCAGCGGATGCTGATGTCAAAAAAATACTTCAAAAAACAAAAGCGGGCGATTATTTTTCTCATCAACAAGTCAATGAAATCAAAACATACATTCTTTCGATTTACAATCAATGGTTGAGAAATCCAAACCAAAAATTTGAAACCAACGAAGCCGAAGTTCAACAATTCAACCGTAAAAATTTAACGAAGAAATTGGTTGAAGTGGTAAGAGGATTATCATAATAAAATGTTATGTTCTAACAATATATAGTAAATATTTCTGTTTAAGGATTATATAATTATTAAATGATAATCAATGAAGAGATATTTACTTATTATATTTTTATTTTTTAACATAATCCAATCTTTTGCACAACTTGATACAAAACATTGGTTTGCTCCAATGGTTGATAGAACTGGAAATCCATATCCAAGTCAAAGAATATATTTATCTACGAATAGAACAACGCCTTTTGAGGTTAAAATCTATAACAATAATTTGGTTGTAGGTAATGTAACAATAAGTAAAGGAAATCCTGGTTATTTTGTAATCCCACGAAACTTGATAATTACTTCAGATGTGGCTGATTTATATAAACCCGTTAAGATGGGATTGTATTTAGAAGCAGATTACGCTTATTTTGCGAATCTTAGATTTTCTGTTGCCAATCATGCAGAAATTATTACTTCTAAAGGTAGAGCTGGAATAGGAGATTTGTTTTATACAGTTATGGCTCCTATAACAACGTACAATGATATTTTGAACTTTATGACAAGTGTTTTAGCTACAGAGGATAACACTGTTGTGAAAATTTCAAATTTCAATCCTAATATTATTTTTAGTGATGGAGTAAAAAGGAGCGAGTTCAATATTACTTTGAATAAAGGTGAATCCTATATTATTGAAGGTGGCGGAAATTATCAAGTGAATTATGAAGGTTTTATTGGTGCTAAAATTGAATCAGACAAACCTATATCTGTAACAAATGGTAATTTTAATGGACAATATGCTGGTTATTATCCAAATGCATCAGATATATTAATGGATCAAAATGTTCCAGTTCAACAATTGGGAAAAGATTTCGTATTAGTAAAAGGAAATGGAGCTGTTGGACAAAATATGGAAGGAGCAATAGTGGTCGCGACTAAAGATAATACAGAGATTTATGTCAATAATGAATCAGTTCCATTAGTTACTATAAATGAAGGTGAGTATTTTGTAGTTAAAGATTACAAATATATTAATCAAGGGAAAGATCATTATAATTTATTTATTCAAACAACTGAGAAAGCCTATGTTTATCAATTATTAGCTGGATCAGAAAATGCATCAACAGAAGCAACAGGCGGAATGAATTTTATTCCAGCACTTAATTGTTTTCTACCAAAATCAATTGATGAAATAGGTTTGATCGATGAAAATCCAATTCTTTACACGAATAATAATCAAGGAGGAATAACTAAAATACCCACAAAACTTAATTTGATTACTGAAAAAGGAGCTGTAGTTACTGTAAATGGTTCAGTTCCCAATTCAAATTATGGTCCTTTTAATTTGACAGGTACTACAGATTGGGTGACATATGGAATACCTGATGTTAAAGGAAATATTACGATCAAATCAGATAAAGCAATTACAGGAGGAATTACAGCTGGAAGTGATGCTGCTGGATATGGGGGTTTTTTTGCAGGATTACCAACAAAACCAAAAATCGTAGCAGAAGGATGTTTTCCTGATGTAACATTAACAGTAACACCAGATATATACGAAACATATCAATGGTTTGAGGATGGGGTTGCTATTCCAGGAGCAACCGAAGTAACTTTTAAACCAACAAGATTAGGAAATTATTCGGTAGAAGTTACAATAGGTACTTGTCCGCCATTAAAAGACGAATATAAATTAAGAACTTGTCCTGATGAATCAGAATTAGAATTTGAAACATGTGGAGTTGCTCCAATTCATATTACTCCAAAATTTACAAAATCTGCCCAAACGATTAATTTCAATGAAACCAAGATAGTAGAAAATCCTTCAAAAGGAGTCGTTACAATTAACACTGTAAAAGGTATTATTACTTATACGCCAAATAAAGGGCAAAAAGGTTATGATGAATTCAAATATATAATTTATGGATCTGATAAATTTGAGGATAGTGAGATTGTAACAGTTAAAATTTTGATTAATGAACTCATTGTTAATAATGCAACGGTCTATGCGTGTAATGTAAATGGTAAAGGTATTTTTGATCTATCTGATGCAAATGTAACTTCTGATCCAGATGTGACAAAAAATTATTATCCTACGAAAGAAGATGCAGAAAATGAAGTGAATGAAATAATAGATTTTGAGCATTATGAATCTACAAATAAGAAAGTTTATGTAGTTGTCAAAAATAAAACAGGATGTAAAGAAATTGCCGAAATACAATTAGAGTTTTTTCCTTTTCCACAGATTGATTTAACTAAATATCAAACTACATATTGTGGAAGCAAAATGAATATTAAACTTGATGAAATTATCCGACAAATTTTTTCTAACCGAGAATTGTTTACAGTAAAATATTATTTAAATGAGCAAGATGCTTTAGACGGAAATACGAATACAATTTCATCTCAAAATATATTTACTGCTGATACAAAAGTGTACGTAAGAATTGAGACATTGAAAGGTTGTCAACCAGAAATTATTACTTTAGAATTTAAATTCGGTGAAAAAGTAAAACTTAATCAAGAAGTTTTAGATGTAGATGTTTGTGATAACGATTTTGATGGAGTTTATACATTCAATTTGAATGATTATGTTTTAGTAAATTTTGTTAATGATTATAATTACGATTATAAGTTTTTTGAAACCTTCGATGACGCTGAGAATAACATAAATTCAATTAATTCTAATCAAGTTGTAAATAGAAATAAAACTTTTTATGTGAGATTTGAAAAAGCAGGTTTATGTTTTTCTATTGCTGTTATTAATACTTTTGTATCTGTTCCGGAATACTCATCAACGCTAAAAGATGTGAAAATATGTCCTAATACCAAAACTATTTTAGATGCAGGAGATAATTATTTAGATTATAAATGGAGTACAGGTGAAACAACACAGACGATTGAGGTTGGGGTTGGAGATTATTGGGTAGAACTTCTTTCAAAAGAGGGATGTCCATATGTTCACAATGTTAATGTTTCTCATTTTCAATTACCAAATATTGTAATGATAAAAACTGTCAATGGACGTGCAGAAATCATTGTAGAAGGAGGAACACCACCATATAAATACTCATTAAATGGTGTAGATTGGCAAAGTTCGAATGTCTTTGAACCTTTAAAAGAAGGAAATTATACTGTTTATGTAATTTCGGCTGATAATTGTACTCCAGTAACAAAAGATTTTTTTGTAAACTTAATTCCTAATTTTATTTCACCTAATAATGATGGTTATAATGATAGTTGGAGAGCACAATTTTTAGGTTACAAAAATGCAATTGTTCAAATCTTTGATCGATATGGAGCAATTATAAAAGATGAAGTTGTGAATGATGAATATATTTGGGATGGTAAAAAGAATGGTTTTACAGTTCCTTCTGATAGTTATTGGTACAGAATAAAATTGAATGATAAAGAAATTATTACAGGCTATATAACAGTTAAAAATAAATAATTTTTTTGAAGTAAAATCCCACTTTCTACATTGTGAAAAGTGGGATTTATTATTTATAAATTAATAATTTAAGTTATGTTTCCAATAACATCTCTTTTAGCTCTTTTCACCCCAGATAATAATATCAGATAAATTATCTATTTCAAATTTATGAGACAAGTTGTTTAGCTTATTAGAATAAGCTTCTAACTCATTTAGTAAGACTATAAAAGCTTTTTTTGTTTGATTATAATCTATTCTTATTTCTTTATTTGTATTGATTGGTATAAATGATTCATTTTCATCATCACAAATTATAACAATTTCGTTTTTAGATTTTGTTATTAAAGGACTTGGATGGCATTCTGTTAGATAAAAGTTAGAGAAATTTTTGTTTAAAATATTTTTCCAAAGCTGAATTTCTTCTAACAATCCACAACATTGTGGGAATAATTCAATTTTATTATTAATTGAAATTGCATATCCACCAAAAAGTGAAATGGAATCTACTATTTTAGTATCAGCAAGATGTAGGTTTATAATTTTCTCCATATTTGCTAATGATATTTTCAAAAGATTGTATTGATAAATTCCAGACTGAATAGGTTGAGGAAAGTTAGTATAAATTTTATCAATTTGATTTTTTTGATAACTATCCCATTCAATAGAATTGTTGAATGAAATTTCTTGCAGAATTTTTCCATTTTGATTGTCTTTCAAAATAGGAGGTTCTATTAAAGGAATAAATTTGATTTTATCCATTTTTGAAAATTTTGTAAAAATATCGTTTAATACTTATATACAATATATATAATTCTTATAAAAAATAAAAATATCACAATATAAATTCGCCAAATAGTATAAGTTGATAAAAATTTTTCTAAAATTTTAAAAATCTAACATCTGTCATAAGTGGGTTGAATATATTTTGCCTAAATTTATTTTGAAAAAATATAAACCACAGAGAAATGAATGACAATCGTAAGAAAGATGCATTGAATTACCATTCGATGGGTCAACCAGGAAAGATTGCAGTTGTGCCTACAAAACCTACGAATACGCAACGTGATTTATCGCTTGCTTATTCGCCAGGTGTTGCGGAGCCTTGTTTAGAGATTGAAAAAGATCCAGAAAATGCTTATAAGTACACAGCAAAAGGAAATTTGGTTGCTGTAATTAGTAATGGAACAGCCGTTTTAGGTTTGGGAGATATAGGTGCAGTAGCTTCAAAACCGGTTATGGAAGGTAAAGGTCTTCTATTCAAAATTTTTGCTGATATTGATGTTTTCGATATCGAATTGGATACAAAAAATGTTGATGAATTTATCAATACGGTAAAAGCTTTAGAGCCAACTTTTGGAGGAATCAATTTAGAGGATATCAAAGCGCCTGAATGTTTCGAAATTGAGAAACGTTTGAAAGCTGAAATGAATATTCCAGTTATGCACGACGATCAACACGGAACAGCTATTATTTCTGGTGCTGCGTTGATTAATGCATGTGAATTACAAGGAAAAGATATTTCTAAAGTCAAAATTGTAGTGAACGGAGCTGGTGCTGCGGCAATTTCGTGTACAGGAATGTATATTTCTGTAGGAGCAACGAAAGAGAATATCGTGATGTTGGATAGTAAAGGTGTTATTCGTTCGGACAGAGATAATCTTGATCCTTCTAAAGCAGAATGGGCAACAGATCGTGATATTTCGACATTGACAGATGCTGTGAAAGATGCGGATGTTTTTATCGGTTTATCAGCGGCAGATGTTTTGTCAGCAGATATGTTGAATACAATGGCAGAAAATCCAATTGTGTTGGCAATGGCAAATCCAAATCCAGAGATAGCATACGATTTAGCAGTTGCGATGCGTCAAGATATTATTATGGGAACTGGGCGTTCTGATTATCCAAATCAGGTGAACAATGTACTTGGGTTTCCGTATATTTTTAGAGGAGCGTTAGATGTTCGTTCGACGACAATTAATGAAGAAATGAAAATTGCTGCTGTTCGTGCAATTGCAGAATTGGCGAAAGAACCAGTTCCAGAAGTGGTAACGCAAGCTTACAATAATCATTCAATCAAATTCGGGAAAGATTATATTATTCCAAAACCTAACGATCCACGTTTGTTACCAGAGGTTTCGGCTGCAGTAGCAAAAGCAGCAATCGAAACAGGAGTTGCAAAAAATGTGATTACAGATTTCGAAGCATATAAATTGTCTTTGATTAAGCGAATCGGAAAAGAAAGTACGATTATGCGTAATTTGACACAAACGGCGAAATCAAATCCAAAACGTGTTGTTTTTGCTGAAGGAGATCGTTTCGAAATTCTTCGTGCAGCGCAAATTGTAAAGGAAGAAAAAATCGCTATTCCAATTATTTTAGGAAAGAAAAATAAAATTCAACAAATGATTAAAGATTATATGTTGGATTTGGAAGATGTTGAAATTGTTGATACAAACGCCGAAGAAGATTCGGATAGATACAATCAATTCGTTGATTTTATTTATTCGAAACGTCAACGAAAAGGAATCTCGAAGTCTGATGCGAAAAAGTTATTGAGAGATCGTAATTATTTTGGATCATGTATGGTTGAGTTTGGTTATGCAGATGCAATGATTTCGGGAATGACGAAAAATTATTCGCAAGCGATTCGTCCAGCTTTAGAATTAATCGGAGCGGAACAAGGTCAAAAAGTTGCGAGTATGTATATGATGTTGACAGAAAAAGGACCAGTTTTCTTAGGTGATACAACGGTTAATTTAGATCCGACTTCAGAGGATTTGGTCAACATTACATTGCAATTTAACGAAACGATAAAGAAGTTTAAAATTGAACCAAAGATTGCGTTGTTGTCTTATTCAAACTTCGGATCAAATAAAGGAGAAACGGTTTCTAAAGTTCAGAATGCGGTAAATTATTTACATAAAAATCATCCAGAAATTATTGTTGATGGTGATATTCAGGCAAATTTCGCAGTGAATAAAGAGAAATTACAAAGTAATTTTCCGTTTTCTAAATTAGCAGGAACGCATGCGAATACGTTAGTTTTTCCAAATCTTGAATCAGCGAATATTTCGTACAAATTATTACAAGAATTAGGAAATATAGAAGCGGTTGGACCAATTTTGATCGGAATGAAAAAACCAATCCATTTGTTACAATTGGATAGTACTGTTCGCGAAATTGTGAATATGGTTACTATTGCTGTAATTGATGCACAACAACATCAGTAAAATATAACGTTTAGAATACAAAAAATCCACTTAAATTATTTAAGTGGATTTTTTTATTTTATTCAACGACTATTTGATAAATTCCGTTTTGAGAATGAGCTTCAATATCTTCAAATGAAACATTATCTATTTTATTTCCTCCACATTTTCCGGATAATTTAGAAGCATTAACAGTAAAATTAAAGAATTTAATTTCTTTTGTTAATACTAAAGCTTCATAGGTTGTAGAACCTACTATCCATCCAGGTTTATTTAAAATAACTCTACTTTCATGATTAATTTCAAAAGAAGTTCCGATTTTAGTATCGCCCGCAATTTGTAAGAAATGAAAATGTTCTTTTGTTAATGTTCCATTTTGTATTAAATTTTCTCCTTTTGAATTTACAAATTCCATTACAATAGGCTCTGGAGGTGTAAAACAATCGCTATCATCGTTACAAGAAAATAGTATAAATGAAAAGACGAAAGTTAAAAAAAGTAATTTTTTCATAGTAGATTAATTTTTAAAAAGATGAATAAAAATAAAATAGGTTGCGTAATGATAAATAATATTTACGAATAATTATAACATCTGTAAAATGTATTTATTGTAATGAGGATTAAAACTCAATTAAGAATTATTTTAATATATTGTAAACTTAATTGAATTAATATGAAGAAGATTTACATTTTATTACTTACTGCAAGTACATTATCATTTGCGCAGAAGAACACATCTTTTGAAGCCAAAGAAGGATTTATATTAGGAAATATCCATACTCAAAATGGTTGGGATGTTGCGGAGGGAAACGGAAAAATTTTAAATAATCAACTTGTTTCTGATGAACAAGCAAGTGAAGGAGTTTATTCTTTCAAGAATGGAGATCAGATTGATTTTGGTGATCAATGGTTTCCAGTAATGGGCGTTACCAAAATGTTTGATAAACCGGTTGATTATAAAAATTTTACAATTTCATTTGATGCTTTTGTAACAAAACGAAATGGAGCCGATTTTGAATTTACGTTATTTACAGTTAATTCGGCTACAGATGAGTTTTATCCAGTTGCTGGTCTTGGAATGGAGAATAGGGGATATTTGTATATTACAAAAAATATTGATTATGGTTTCGATTATGCTGATGCAGCAGAAGGTTGGCTAATTAATAAATGGAATAATTTTAAAATTGAAGTTACAGAGAATCAGATTAAGTATTATCTAAATGATAAATTAGTTTACACAGGTGATAATTTTACGAAATTAGATGTTCATGGTTTTACAATGCTTCATAATAATTATGGCGGAGATGCTTATTATGATAATTTTAAATTCAGTACAGATGATTTAGCAGTGAATCAAGTTAATCAGAAAGAATTCAAAGTTTATCCAAATCCTGTGCAAGATGTTTTAACATTCGATACGAATTTTTATGATCAGATTTCAGCAGTTGAGGTTTCTAATACTGTTGGTCAAATTGTTTTGAAAACTGATAAATCTTTAAAAGAAATGAATACATCATCTTTAAAATCGGGAATATATTTTGTGAAAATCTATATGAAAGATGGAAAAACAATGACAAGAAAAATTATTAAAAAATAAACACAAAAAAAGCCTCGCAATGCGAGGCTTTCCTTATTTGATAAATGAAATTCTATTATTTAACTTCTTCGAAGTCTACGTCTTCAACACCATCATTATTTGCTTGACCTTGATCAGCACCTGGTTGAGCTTGCGCACCACCTTGTTGACCTTCGTTCATTGCAGCATAAATTTCTTGTGAAGCAGCATTCCAAGCTGTGTTTAATTTTTCCATAGAAGCATCAATTGCAGCAACGTCTTGAGCAGCGTGAGCAGATTTAACCTCAGCTAAAGCTTCTTCAATTGGTTGTTTTTTGTCAGCAGGAATTTTATCTCCGTACTCAGTCAATTGTTTTTCCGTTTGGAAAATTAACGCGTCAGCAGCATTTACTTTTTCAATTTTTTGTTTTGCTTCTTCGTCTTTTGCAGCATTTTCTTGTGCTTCTTTTTTCATTCTTTCGATATCAGCATCAGATAATCCAGATGAAGCTTCAATTTTGATTGATTGCTCTTTTCCAGTTCCTTTATCTTTTGCAGATACACTCAAGATACCATTCGCATCAATATCAAATGTTACTTCGATTTGAGGAACACCTCTTTGTGCTGGTGGAATATCTACTAAGTCAAAACGTCCGATTTCTTTGTTATCGTTGAATAATGGACGCTCTCCTTGACCAATTCTTAATGTTACTGCTGGTTGATTGTCAACTGCAGTTGAGAAAACCTCAGATTTTTTAGTTGGAATTGTTGTATTCGCTTCGATTAATTTTGTGAATACTCCTCCTAAAGTTTCGATACCTAAAGATAATGGTGTAACGTCTAATAATAATACGTCTTTTACATCACCTGTTAATACACCTCCTTGGATAGCTGCACCAATTGCAACAACCTCGTCTGGATTAACTCCTTTAGATGGTTTTTTACCGAAGAATTTTTCTACTTCTTCTTGGATTTTTGGCATACGTGTAGATCCACCAACTAAGATAACTTCGTCGATATCGTTGATTGATAAACCTGCATCAGATAACGCTTTTTTACAAGGCTCCATAGAACGACGTACTAAATCTTCTGTTAACTGATCAAATTTAGAACGAGTTAAAGTTTCTACTAAGTGTTTTGGTCCTGTTTCGTTAGCTGTAACGTATGGTAAATTAATTTCTGTTTGAGCAGAAGAAGATAATTCGATTTTAGCTTTTTCAGCAGCTTCACGTAAACGTTGTAAAGCCATTGCGTCTTTTTTCAAATCTACACCTTCTTTCGCTTGGAATTCAGAAGCTAACCAATTGATGATTGCATCATCAAAATCATCACCTCCTAAGTGAGTATCACCGTTTGTAGATAATACTTCGAATACACCGTCACCTAATTCTAGGATAGATACGTCAAAAGTACCACCACCTAAATCGTAAACAACGATTTTTTTATCTGAATTTGCTTTGTCTAATCCGTAAGCTAATGCAGCAGCAGTAGGCTCGTTGATAATACGTTCTACTTTAAGACCTGCAATTTCACCAGCTTCTTTAGTTGCTTGACGTTGCGCATCGTTAAAATAAGCTGGTACAGTAATTACCGCTCTTGATACTTCTTGTCCTAAATAATCTTCAGCAGTTTTTTTCATTTTTTGTAAAATCATTGCTGAGATTTCTTGTGGAGTATAGTTACGTCCATCAATATCAACTGCTGGCGTATCATTGTTTCCTTTTACAACTGAATAAGGAACACGACCGATTTCATCTGCATCATTATTAAATTTAGTTCCCATGAAACGTTTAATAGAATAAATCGTTTTCTTTGGGTTTGTTACAGCTTGACGTTTTGCTGAATCACCAACTTTAATTTCTCCTCCTTCTACGAATGCTACGATAGATGGAGTAGTTCTTTTACCTTCTGCATTTGGAATTACAACTGGCTCGCTACCTTCCATTACAGAAACACAAGAGTTCGTTGTACCTAAGTCGATTCCGATTATTTTGCTCATATTGTTTAGTTATTTTTTATATTATTAATGATTTATTTTAAACTTTTACACATCATCAAAAATGATGCTACAACAGAATAGTCAATCTTTGTGCCAACGTAGAAAATGGTGACATCTCAATTTTTAAAATGTCATGTTGTCAGATTATGATGAATGATTTGATTATTTATCGATAAAAAAGTCAGTTTATTGATTGATAAAATGTCAGCGTTAAATTATATTTAAACTTTATCTTAATCTCAGTCTTACCCAATCTTACTTCCGTTTTCTACTTTTCGTTCGGGATTCAAAAGAATAACATCGTTATTATTTCCATAAACACCCATTACGAGACATTCGCTCATAAAAGTGGCAATTTGTTTTTTCGGGAAGTTAACTACAGCCATTATTTGTTTTCCAATCAATTCTTCTTTGCTATAAAGCGACGTAATTTGCGCCGAACTTTTCTTGATTCCTAACGGACCAAAATCAATTTCTAATTGATAAGCAGGATTTCTTGCTTTCGGAAAATCATTTGCACTGATAATTGTTCCAATTCTCATATCAACTTTTTCGAAATCTTGCCAAGAAATTGTTTCAGTATTATTTTCAGGTTTTGGTTCTTCTTTTGGTTTATTTTCTTTGTCGTAAATTGTTTGTAGAATTTTTTCTAAATCCGTTTTTTCGTCCGCATATTTCGTTTTCATGTTATCTGGCATTCGGTTATAATACGTCAACGCTTTTTCGCCAAATTGTTTGATGTAAAAATTAGTCAATGGAGGAACGTTTGGAAATTGTTTATGAAAAATCATTTCTGTATACGCTTGCCATTCGCGTTCTTCTCGCAATTCAATTTGATTTTCGCCCGAACGCTGAAAAACATGTACCATTTCGTGCATCAAAACATTGGAAAGTAATACTAAATCAAAATCAAGAATATTACGCGGAACACGAATTGTAATTCCTGTTTTTTCTTCACCTTCTGCAGTCAATAAAAAACCTTTTGGATCGATTTCTTCTCGAAACGTAAAACCTGTAAAAGCATTATGTTTTAATTTCAATTCATCTAAAATTTCGTACAATGCTTCAACGATTAAGTGATTATTTTTTAAATAATTTATTCTTTCCTTAAATTTTTCTGTAATCATAGCTTTTTGGCTTATTTATCAAATATATAATCTTATTTTTGATATGTTTTAAAAATGACTATGAAGAAATTAGTACTATTACTTGGCTTGATCTCGATAACAACAAATGCACAAGTACTTAATAACAAACAAGAGTTTACGCGACAAGATTCGCTTCGCGGAACGAATAATGAATTCCGAAATTGGTGGGATGTTAAAAAATATAAAGTAAGTGTAGAACCAGATTATCAGTCAAAATCGATAAAAGGAAAAACGACAATTACGTTTGATAAAATTGCTCCTCAACAATCAGATTTATTGCAGATAGATTTACAAGATCCAATGATGGTTTCGGCTGTAAAATTGAATGGAAAGAAAATTTCTGATTTCAAACGTGATGGAAATGTCTATTTTATTAATGTCGGAAAAAATATCAAGAATACGTCGAATCAATTAGAATTAGAATACAACGGAAATCCTCGTGTTGCGGTGAGAGCGCCTTGGGATGGTGGTTGGATTTTTGCGAAAGATGAAAAAGGTCGAGATTGGATGTCTGTAGCCGTGCAAGGTTTGGGTGCAAGTGCTTGGTTTCCGAACAAAGATTATTTAGGCGATGAACCAGATAATGGAATGGAATTGGAAATTATCACACCAAAAGATTTGGTAGGAGTTGGTAATGGACGATTAGTTTCTAAAAAAGAGAAAAATGGTAAAACAACTTCTACATGGAAAGTTGTTAATCCAATTAATAATTATAATATCATTCCTTATATCGGACATTATGTCAATTTCAAAGATACTTTCGAAGGCGAAAAAGGTAAATTGGATTTAGATTATTATGTGTTAGATTATAATATAGATAAAGCAAAATTGCAGTTTGAACAAGCAAAATTGATGTTGAAAAGTTTTGAATATTGGTTTGGACCTTATGCTTTCTACGAAGATTCTTTCAAGATTGTAGAAGCTCCGCATTTAGGAATGGAGCATCAATCTGGAATTGCGTACGGAAATAAATTCGAGAATGGTTATTTAGGTCGTGATTTATCAGGTTCTGGCTGGGGATTGAAATGGGATTTTATCATCGTTCATGAAGCTGGTCACGAATGGTTTGGGAATAATATTACCGAAAAGGATGTGGCAGATATGTGGATTCACGAAGCGTTTACGGCTTATTCGGAAACTTTGTTCACAGAAACTTATTATGGAAAAGATGCGGCAAGCGAATATGTGCGTGGAACGAGAAAGGCAATCCAAAATGATATTCCAATTATCGGCGTGTATGGCGTAAACCAAGAGGGTAGTGGTGATATGTACTATAAAGGTGCAAATATGATTCACACGTTGAGAACTTGGATGAATAATGATGAAAAATTCAGACAAATGTTGCGTGGATTAAACAAAGAATTTTATCATCAAACTGTAACTACAGAACAAATTGAAAATTATATTGCGAAGTTTTCTGGTTTAAATTTGAACGCTTTTTTCAATCAATATTTAAGAACAGTTAAAATACCTACTTTAGAACTTAAACAAAATGGAAATAAAGTAGAATATCGTTATACAAATGTTGTGGATGGATTTGCAATGCCTTTGCGATTGAAAGATTCTGATGTAACCATCAATCCAACGACTAATTGGCAAACAATTAATAACTCAACAATTACAAAAGCGATTGATGTAACAATTAATCCAAATTATTATATCGATACGCATATTATATATTAAAACTGAATGAGATATTGAAACGAGTTCAACATGACAAGGAAAGTCAACCTGAACTTGTTTCATGTTCTCATCCAAAATGATTTATAAAATATTCCAAACAAATATCATCGGTTATTGAATGATGAAATTATAAATTTGTGACATGAAAAAATATATTGCATACGCAATCTTATCAGGATTATTATTAACAGCAGGTTGGCCATCGCACGGCTTTCCATTGTTATTATTTATAGGATTTGTACCCTTGATGTTAGCAGAACATCAAATTACGCAACGCGCTGAATTCAAGAAAAAAGGACGTAAAATTTTCGGACTTTCGTTTTTAGCTTTCTTTATTTGGAATGCGATTGTAATTTGGTGGTTGCATTATGCACAAGAAACAGACGCGAATGGAGATTTGCACAATTCGTGGAGCGCTTATTTAATTCCTGTTGTAGCAAATTCCTTGTTTATGTCAATTGTTTTTCAGTTGTATCATTTTGTCAAAACAAAAGCTGGTAATCTGTATGGATTGGTTTTTCTTCCTGCGATTTGGATGAGTTTTGACAAACTAACCTTGAATTGGGAACTAACTTGGCCTTGGTTTAACCTAGGAAATGGTTTTGCAAAATATTACGAATGGGTGCAATGGTATGAGTATACAGGAACTTTTGGAGGTGCACTTTGGATTTGGTTAGTTAATATTACGGTATTCTATTATTTGACGGCTTATATTAATAAGAAAGAAATGAGATATCTAAACAAATTAGGTATTTATGCGGGATTATTAATCGCTGTTCCAATTGGTATTTCTTATATTATTTATGCGAATTATGAAGAAAAAGGAAAAGCGCTTGATGTGTTAGTTCTTCAGCCAGATCTTGATCCATACAATGAAAAGTATATGAAAGATGGTTTGCAGATTTATGACGAATTGAAACAATTGGCACTGAAAAATATTCAACCAAAAACTCAATTTGTTGTTGCACCAGAAACTGCCGTACCTGGATCATCTGCCTTGATTTTTGATAATATGTATGATGATTTAATTATACAAGACATTCAGCAATGGACAAAAACTAAAAAAGATTTACATTTTGTAACAGGAGCATCAATTATGCGAATTTATCCAATGCAATCTTTAGCATCGGAAACGGCATCTGTTATGAGAGATGGAATTACGTGGTACGACGCTTATAATTCGGCTTTGCAGATAAGTGGAAACGATTCAATAGAAGTTTATCATAAGAGTAAATTAGTACCTGGAGTAGAAATTTTTCCATATCGAAACATTTTAATGCCAATTATTGGAGAATTTATGCTTAACTTTGGCGGCACAACAAAAACGTTGGGGATTCAACCTCATCGTTCTGTTTTCAAGAATAAAACAAACAACGCTACTGTTGCTCCGGTTATATGTTACGAATCTATTTACGGAGACTATACGACAGAATATGTGAGAGAAGGCGCAAATGTTATATTCACAATGACCAACGATTCTTGGTGGGGCTCTACCGATGGTCATCGTCAATTACTATTATATGGTAATTTGAGAGCTATTGAAAATAGACGCGCTATCGTTAGATCTGCAAATTCAGGTATTTCGGCTTTCGTTAATCAGCGAGGAGATATAATGAAGTCTTTACCATATGGAGAGCAGGGTGCCTTAAATGGTACAATTTTAATGAATAGTGAATTAACGTTTTATACAAAATATGGCGATGTAATCGCGAGGATAGCGCTGTTGGTAATGGGAATTATCTTGGCTTATACTCTTGCGCAGAAGTTGTTATATAAACAAAATAAGAAAAAAATATAAAATTAATAACCTAAAGAGTTGTATAAGTAATATATAATTTGTTACTTTGCACTCCGTTTAAAATAGGACAATACAAAATAAGATGTCAAAAATTTGTCAAATTACAGGTAAGAAGAGATTAGTGGGAAACAATGTTTCTCATGCTAATAATAAAACAAAACGCACTTTTGAAGTGAATTTGTTCAAAAAGAGATTTTTTATGCCAGAAACTGGTGAGTGGATTACATTAAGAGTTTCTGCACACGGTTTAAAAACAATCAACAAATTAGGAGTTGATGAGGCTGTTAAACGTGCACGTAAAGAAGGTTTAATCAAATAATTTAAGACACCATGGCAAAAAAAGGAAACAGAGTACAGGTTATTTTAGAATGTACAGAGCATAAAGAAAGTGGTATGCCAGGAATGTCTCGTTATATCACAACTAAAAACAAAAAAAATACTCCAGATCGTATTGAGTTGAAAAAATACAACGCAGTATTGAAAAAGTATACAATTCACAAGGAGATTAAATAATAAAATTTTAGACGATGGCAAAGAAAACGGTAGCAACCCTACAAACTGGGTCTAAAAAAATGACCAAAGTTATCAAAATGGTAAAATCTCCAAAATCTGGAGCTTACGTATTTGTTGAAAAAGTAGTTAACGCTGATGAAGCAGATTCTTTCTTCACGAAATAATCAAATCATCTCCTTAACAAAAAATATTTAAGGTTAATTGAGCTGCCTCGTTTTCAGGGCGGCTTTTTTATTTCCTTATATTTTATGTATCTTCGTACAAAATTTTAAGAAATTTAGCTTATTAATGAGTTGGTTCAAAAAGATATTAGGTAAAGAAAGCAAAGAAAAATTAGATGAAGGGTTAGAAAAATCTAAAACTTCTCTATTTGATAAAATCAGTCGTGCTGTAGTAGGTAAATCTAAAGTAGACGATGAGGTTTTAGATGATTTAGAAGAAGTATTGATTTCTTCTGATGTCGGTGTTGAAACAACGATCAAAATTATTCGTCGAATAGAAGAACGTGTAGAACGTGATAAATATGTTTCGACTTCTGAGTTAGATTTAATTCTTCGCGAAGAAATTGCAGGCTTACTTTCCGAAAACAATATAGAAGATACAAACGGTTTTTCGATTCCAAAGAAAGATGTACCATATGTTATTATGGTGGTTGGAGTAAATGGAGTTGGTAAAACAACGACGATTGGTAAATTGGCTTCTCAGTTCAAATCACAAGGACTTAAAGTAGTTCTTGGAGCGGCAGATACGTTTCGTGCGGCGGCTGTAGATCAATTAGTAATTTGGTCGGAGCGTGCAGGTGTACCAATTGTAAAACAAGCAATGGGTTCTGACCCTGCTTCGGTTGCATTTGATACCATTCAGTCGGCAGTTGCACAAAATGCAGATGTTGTTTTGATTGATACAGCAGGACGTTTGCATAACAAAATTAACTTGATGAACGAGTTGACAAAAATAAAACGTGTAATGCAAAAGGTAATTCCAGATGCGCCTCACGAAGTTTTATTAGTGTTAGATGGTTCTACAGGTCAAAATGCTTTTGAGCAAGCAAAACAATTTACACAAGCAACAGAAGTTTCTTCTTTAGCGGTTACAAAATTAGATGGAACAGCAAAAGGAGGAGTGGTAATTGGAATTTCAGATCAATTTAAGATTCCAGTTAAATACATTGGTGTTGGTGAAGGAATCAATGATTTACAAGCTTTCAATAAAATGGAGTTTGTCGATTCTTTTTTTAAACGAAATAATTAAGAAATTCAATTTCTATAAAATATAAATCCTTCAAGTTTTCTTGAAGGATTTTTTATCTATAAAAATCTTTTTCTTTGAGATTAATTTTATCAAGTATGAACTCTAAAACTTGATGAAATTTTGTTTCCTTATTTGTACAACTGATATTATATTTAACGGAATTACTATCATTACTAAAACTTAATATAGTATGATTTCCATCTAAACATTGTATATGAGGAAATAAATCTTTTGGGTTTAAGTTTAATAATTTAGTAGATATTTCTTCAAAATCATTCAGATTGATATACATGACTTTTTTGTAATCATGATCTTCTTTAAGATTCATTTTTATTTCTACTAATACTTTATCTTTTTTATTATTTTTTGATGACTGAAAATTTGCATTTGGAGATTCTATGTAAATTGTCGTGTTGCTCCACAAATGAGATGAAGTATTCTCTATTTCTATATAGTTTATTTGATCTTGACCAAAAGTACTAATGGAACAGATAAGTAAAATAGTCAATAATTTATAATTCATAACTAATAATTTAGCTTAATAAACCACCTTAATATATTCTTTATAAAACTTTTTGCTTTTGTTTTCTTTCTTCGAAATAGTTTTTAAAAACTCGTTTAAATATTCTCTGAAAGGAGAATCTTTCGCTAAAGCATCTTGTTTCTTACTCGTCAAAACTTGAACAGTTCCGTACATTTCTTCATCATTTTCTACGCTCGATGCAATCAAAGTAAAAGTTTCATTTGATTCATTAATGATATTTTTATTCGACCAAACTAACAACGGTTGATTGTTCTCGTTGTACAAAACATTGTCCCATTTTCCTAACCAATCGTATAGCATTTTTTTCGCAACTAAAGACGTTTGGAAACTTTCGACACGATATTCTGTCAACGAACGTTCGGCTTGTTCTTGCGCATATAATAAATTGAAACTTGTAAAAAGTGCGATAAAAAGAAATAATTTTTTCAAACTCAAAAATCTTGTTTAGCGTAAAGTTATCAAAAATAATTGCAATTCTTATGTAACTTATTTGTTCTTCATGCGTCATATAAATATACACTAACTCTTAATAGTAGAATTAACCATGAAGAAATTTTTTGTACTTGCTGTTACATTGTCAGGAATTTTTGCTTTTGGACAAGATGAAAAGCAGGATTCAACGGACTATAATCCAATTGAAATAAAAGAAGTTTTAGTTCAATCGCAACGCAAAAAAATGTTTGCGGACAAAGCAGTTTATACGTTTGATAAAGAAGCCTTAGAAAAAGCGCGCTACGCAAAAGATTTGTTGAATACGTTACCAGAACTACAAGTTGATCCAATTTCGAATACAATACAGAGTACAAAAGGTGGAACGACTTTGTTGTTGATTAATGGAATTGAGGCAACAGATAATCAAATTCGTGCCGTGAAACCACAAGATGTAGTTCGTGTTGAGTATTTTGATATTCCGCCAGCGCGTTATGCAAATCGTGCAGATCAGGTGGTGAATTTGATTACACGAAACCCAGAAAATGGTTATGTGTACGGAGCGGATCTCACTTCGGCGTTTACAACAGGTTTTATAAATGGTTCTGCTTATGCAAATTTTACGAAAGGAAAAAATAACTTTGGATTAGAGTATAACATCTATCTAAGAGATTATAAGGATCGTACTTCGATGAATATTTATGATTATAACTTAAATAATATTCATTATAGAACAGAAAATCAACGCAACGAATATTTTGGATATACGGATCAAACAATTGCATTGCGATATACCAATTCGGATTCGGATAAATATGCTTTTCAAGCAAAGTTGGATATGAATATCAGTTCGAGTTTTGCTTATGCGAATGGCACAAGTTTGTTCTATCAAAATAGTTTATTAGAGAATCATTCAACTTACAAACATTCTAATTCTAATTATTCAAAACCAACATTAGATCTTTATTATTCGAGAAAATTAGGAAAGAAAGATGAGTTAAGTTTAAATGTAGTTGGATCGATGTATACAACTAAATCGATTGACGAAACGCGCGAATGGGAAACAATTTCTGGTGCAGAACAATATAATTATTTGACAAATTTAGAAGCTGATCAAAAAGGAATTGTAGGAGAAATAGCGCATACGCATAGTTTCGAGAAAGGAAAATTAAATTCTGGTTATCGAATTTCAAATAATTCGATTGATAATAAATTAGAAAACTTAAATGGTCCTTCGAATAATAAAGTAAATTATTTAGAACAATATATCTATTCTGAATATTCTGGAAAAGCGAAAAAATTGTCGTATCGTTTGGGTGTTGGATTAACGAATGTTCATAATAAGAATGAAGATACAAACACAGATACGTGGACGTTTACGCCAAAATTAGTATTGGGTTACGAATTAGCGAAGAATCAAAATTTACGTTTTTCGAGTTCGTATAAACCAACAAGTCCTTGGAATTCGGCATTGAGTAAAAACGTGATTCAGGTTGTGGAAAATATTACACAAGAAGGAAATCCGTATTTAACTATTCAGAAATCGTTTGGAAATAATTTAATTTATTCCTTCAATTCAAAATATTTTGATTTAAATACAAATGCATTTTATCATTATACAAAAGATCCGATTAATCAATTGTATTTGCAAAATATCATTAATGGAAATGTAGAAGGATATAAATTAACGTACGAAAATGCTCAAAATTCGCAACGTTACGGTGTTCAAATTACAGGTTCTATTAAACCTTTTGGAACAGATATTTTAACTGTAAAAGTGAATGTAGCGCCAGCCACAGAACGTTTCAAAACGAAAGATGGTAGAATTTTGAAGAATGATTATATCGGAAATTATTTTGCATTATCATCTGTTTACAAAAACTTTCGTGTAGATTATCAATTTAATATTCCGTATTACACGTTGGGCGGAGCTTTGTTGTACACACAAGAAAACATGAACCATGCTTTTGCGAGTTATAAGTACAATAATTGGACTTTTTCTACTGGAATGTATTGGATTGGAATGCCATCGACTTACAAGCAAAAAACGATGGATAAACAATATGTGGATTATTCCCGTGTAGGAAAAATTTGGGACAACAAATCGATGTTTGTCGTTGGTTTGAGTTTTGATTTTGCTACAGGTAAGAAAACAAATATCAACCGAAAATTGGAAAATGAAACTGCAGGAGCAGCAACGTTTTAATCAATACACAAAAAGAGAATCCTAAAGATTCTCTTTTTGTGTATTGATAATTTGGATGCGATGTTGAAACGAGTTCAACAAGACATAAGGTAGATGTCATTCCGACGAATGGAGGAATCTATAATTAAATTATTTTTGCATCTAACATCTACAACTCTGCCAAAAATTTCAGCGTATCAATATTATCGGCATAATCTGTTAATTTTGGGAATTGAGTTTGCCCAAATTCAACATAATTCGGATTATCTCTCATATCGTTTCCAACCACGCATTGTATTTGATCTTCATTTTCAATCAAATAATTTTTTACATCATTTACATCTTCATAAACTTCAAAATTTACAACTGCAATTGGAGAATGTAAAGCTGTATCTTTTTTCATCAGAACAAAATTATTGTCTAAAAATTCATCTTTTCCTAACAAAAATATTGCACGATTGTAATCGTAATTATTTGCATATTTAGGATGATTAATCACATCACCATAAGAAAAAATAGCTTCGAAAATTTTTGGTAATTGCGCTTCATCTTTTACATAAAGTTTCGTCACATTTCGGCAACCTAATCCAAAATAAATGAATAAGTCGTTACCCAATTTTTTCAATTCTTCATCAGTTTCCGAACCATTCAATACAGCAACTGAAGTTCTATTTTTACGAATAATGTTAGGAACTTTTCCAAAATATTGTTCAAAATAGCGTGCCGTGTTATTACTTCCAGTTGCAATAACCGCATCAAAATTTTCTAATCGTTCAACAGTTTGAATAATCGATTTGAAATTTTCATCAATCGAATACAAATATTTTATCGCTAATTTGATTAATTTATCATCTTTTGATGAAGTTTTAATCAACGCATTATTTCCAGAAATAACAACAGAAAGCAAATCATGAAAACCAACCAAAGGTAAATTTCCTGCCATTATAATTCCAACATTTTTTGGTGTTTCAGCAAATGGATAATCTTTCGTCCAAGCCAATAAATTTTCTTCCGTTAAAGCTTTTGCCCAACTTTTCAAGGCTAACGTAATATTATCTTTTGTAAACCAATTGTTGTAGGCTTCTGCATCGCTCACCGCATATTCAGCTTCTTCTTTCCAATTCTCGAATTTTTCTGTCAGTTCCGCGTCTTTAATTGAATCATTATTTATAATAAAATTAAAAAACTGCCCCAATTCGTTAAATGCTGAAATCCTTTGTTCAAATGTCATTTTTTCTGAAAATTAAATGTAATTTTGTAGTTGCAAATGTAGGAAATAAAAAAACAGATACAATGGCTATAATTATTACAGATGAATGTATAAATTGTGGAGCTTGTGAGCCAGAATGTCCAAATAACGCGATTTATGAAGCTGCGGTAGATTGGAAATATTCTGATGGAACTTCTCTTAGCGGGACAATTGTAAACGTAGACGGCGCAACTTTTGATGCTGATGCGGTGCAAGATCCTGTGAGTGATGAGGTTTATTACATTGTTCCCGATAAATGTACTGAATGTAAAGGTTTCCACGAAGAACCACAATGTGCGGCAGTTTGTCCAGTGGATTGTTGTGTGCCTGATGATAACCACGTAGAAAGCGAGGAGCGCCTTTTGAGCAAAAAAGCGTTTATGCACTTAGAGTAAAATCGTCACAACTTTACATATAAAAACCTCTCAGAATTTGAGAGGTTTTTTTAGTTTTTGGGCAATCCCTTCGGGCGGGCTTTTCGTTGCAATCTTTTTCTCAAACTTCGACTTCGTTTAGTTATCAAAAAAGGATTTCCACTTCAATCCCTATTGCATTTTATTAATTTCTAAACTCGAGCTTCGAAATTCGTTTTTTTAAGAATATCTTTTCTTTCTAATCCAAAATCCAATTCCAGCTAATAAAGCAATAATAGCAGTTGGAACAAGTAGATTAATCATTTGCCAAGTAGATTTTTCTTGTAAAACAGTTGTTTCGCTCAACAAAGGAATCTCTAATTTACGATTACGTAGAGCCAAGAAATCAGAATCACCTAATAAATAATCCATCGCATTCATTACAAATGTTTGGTTGGCGTATGTTTTCGGTTTTCCGTCTGGATTATCTGGACGAACCGAAAATTTATTTTCTCCTAATTGCATCGGAATTCCTCTCCACAAAGCATTTTTCAAAACATCTCCGTCCGAAATAACGATCATTTTTCCGTCAGTAGTTTTCGGTTTGAAATTCGGAAATTCTTTACGTTCGTAACGCGAAGCATAAGCCGAATTGAAATTACCTTCTAACAAAACTGCCATCGGAATTTTTCCCATTTTATATTCTTCAGGATTCTCGATTTCAACTTCGTTTAATTGAATATAATTTAAAGCAGGTTTCAAACTTGATTGTTCAGAAGAACTCAATAAAACCGTTTGCTTAATATTTGGATTTTTTAGTAATTCGATTGGATTTGCAAATTGGAATAAAACAGGATCGATTGAACTTGTAATTGGGTTTTCTTCTCCTTTAATTCCTAACTCAAAATAAGGCCAATTGTAATAATTGTAACTTGTATTTCCTGCCGTTTCACCATCAGCCAAAACAATTTGCGCCCCATTCATATCCTTTATAACAGCCGGATGAATGCGAACACCATAATTGAATAAGAAATCATTTAACTTCAAATCTCTTGGAAAAGCAACGATTTTTCCACTTCGGAAAATAGAATCCATTTCAGCATCGACAGTTTCCACAGCCATCATCATTTTTCCACCATTCATGATATATTGATCCAAAACCAATTTATCCATATCAGAAAAAGGTAATGTAGGTTTTGCGATAATTAACGCATCAAAACGTTTCAAACTATCCAAATCAGAAGGTTGTAAAGTAAACGATTTGTTTGCAATTGGATTAAGGTAGATCTCAACATCATATTTTTCTGACAAAGCAGAACCTAATCCTTGAATATTAGCTTCTGGTAATTCGTCATGATGAACGATAAAACCAACTCTTTTGCGCTCAAAATTGGTTGCTTTCTGAATTTTTTCGGCAAATAAATATTCTAATTTTTCTGTTGAAGCCAACGCTAATTTATCAAATGGAGTAGAAGGGTCATTGACCAAAACCTCCATATAAGTCGATTTGTCGCCGTAAGTTAATTTTGCGTACGGATAAACATTCAAAATTCCTTTGTCGGTTTTAATCGGAACTGGAGTCAATTTATTTTGCTCTAATTCGGCTTGTCCTAAATCGACAGGATCAATAAAAGAATAAGAAATATTGCTATTTTTTTCGCGAAGTTCGTCTAATAAAAACTGAATTTCGTTTTTCAAAATTCTGTAATCGCCCGTTAAATCTCCACCCAAAAGAATTTCAATTTTAAGCGGTTGTTTTACATTTTCTACTAACTTTTCTGTTGTAGAAGTTAACGTAAAACGTTTGTCTTTCGTCATGTCAATTCGTGTGTAAACAAATTGAGCGATGATAAAAAGCGCGATAAATGCGATGAAAGTAATTAGATGTTTTTTGTTTAATTTTTTCATGGCACTATTTTTTATTTTCAAGATTAACGATTGAAATTTGATTTAAAATTCCAATCAAAATCAAAAAGTAAAGTAAATCTCGTGTGTCAATAATTCCTTTCAAAAACTGGTTGTAATGTGTAAAACTTCCAATTTTTTGAACATAGAAATCCATCGAACCAAGTAAATTATAAGACGCTAAACTTTCGAATCCATAAAAAATAATGAAGCAAAAGAAAACCGCCAAAACATAAGCCATTACTTGATTCTTGGTAATAGAAGAGGTAAATAAACCAATTGCGGCGAATAAGTTTCCTAAAAAGAAAAGTCCTAAATAGCCAGAAAAAATTGTTCCGTAATCTAATTCTTGTTCAGGCATCAAAAATTCTTGCAACGTAATGATGAACAAGAAAGTTGAAAGCAGACAAAAAACGACAACTGAAACGACTGCTAAATATTTGCCCCAAATAATTTGGTTATTTTTTATAGGTAGTGTAAATAACCACAATAATGTGCCGTTTGCTTGCTCTTCCGCGATTAATTTCATCGTTAAAGCTGGAATCATGAATAGAAAAATCCAAGGTCCGACAAAGAAAAAACTATTTAAAGTTGCATTTCCCGTATTGAAAACATTGAATTCGTTATCAAAAAACCAAAGGAACAAAACCGAAACGATAACAAATGTCGCGGTTGCTAAATAGGCGGTGAAGCCTAAATAAAAATTGGAAAACTCTTTTTTGAAGATCGTCCACATGTTATTTTTTATTATTACGATTAATTAAACGTACAATAAGCATAAGTAGTATACCACAACCAAAGAAACTGACAATTGACCAATACCAATCTCGACCAAAATCTGTTTTTTGAATCACAGCAAACACGATAACAAATAATAAAATTGTTGCCAATTCGTTCATCATTCGCAGTTGAACAGAAGTGTATTTGAAAACTTTATTTTGAATTTGTTTCAACGTTCGCCAGCACCAAAAATGATAAATTAATAAAACACTTATCATTCCCAATTTACTTTTCATCCAAGGCATATGCAGCAAACCTTGATTTTTGTAAAGCATATTCAATCCCATTGTAATCAAAATAACCAAAGCAGGAGCGGTAATTACATTCCATAATTTTTTCTCCATGTAGGTATATTGATCCTGCAAAATTGATTTTTTTGGTTCTTCCATTTGTTGCGTTTCTGTATGATAAATCATTAAACGAACAATGTAAAATAAACCAGCAAAGTAACTTACCACGAAGATAACGTGTATTGCTTTGTATATTAAATAATTATAAGTCATATAGTTATTGTAAACTCTCTAATACTAAATTTTCTCAGCGTTAATTTTCAAATTCAATTGTAATTGTATCGTTTTTCTTCAATCCCATTAACTGATTCGCACCTCCTGATATCGTTGGATTACTTTTGTATAAAGTAACTTCTAAGAATCCTGCCGAATTAAACAAACACAATGTTCGCCCAAAAGCTTGCACTTCTTTGTTAAAATCTTGTACAACTTCGTTGTAATGCTCATAAATAACAGTAATATCGGTCATCGAGAAATCTTTTTGACGAAGCAAAATTTTATATTTTCTGTCTTGTGCAATTTCATCGAAAAAATCTTTTGAAATATTACTTACAACATTCCCAAAATGATCAATATAAATCACATTTCCTATGATATATTTATCATCGCGATAAATTGGTTTCAACTCATTCAATTGTTTCATTTCTGTACGTTTGTTCCCTAAAAGAGCCGGAACTCCGCCACGCGCCAAGTGACATGCAACTGGCACAAAACAATTTTTCATTGGAAATAGACTGTCTATTCCTTCTGGATAAGCAGTGATTTCGTAAATTTCTTCTGGTTGATTTTTTTGACAAATCAAGGATAAAATTCCATTATCTGCACAAATAAAATAATGATGATTGATTAATGCACAAATTGGCTTTTGATAAGGCGTACTTAAGGCATTAATCCCAATAATATGTATAGTTCCTTCAGGAAATTCTTCGTAAGAATTACGAATGATATAGGCAGCTTCAGATAAATCATAAGGATTAACATGATGCGAAATATCTACAATTGTAACATCGGCCAATTCCTTTAGAATTGCGCCTTTAACGCTAGAAACAAAGTAATCTTTGACTCCAAAATCCGATGTTAATGTAATAATTGCCACTATTCTCTAATAATTAGCAAATATATTGTTTATTATTCTTTATTTTTGTGTAAGTGAACCAAAAAAACAATCTCATTTGACAGAAATTAATATTGAATTAGCCGAAATTAATGCTCAAGATTTTTATGGTGCTAATAATGAACATCTAAAAAGAATCAAAGAATATTATCCAAAATTAAAGATTGTTGCTCGCGGAAGAGAGTTGACAGTATTTGGAAATGAAGATGTTCTGAAAGTATTTGACCAAAAAATGCAAAGAGTAATTCAGCATATTCACAAATACAATCGACTATCTGATCGCGAACTCGAAATCATTATGACCGAAGATAATAATGAAATGCTTCAAATGAAAAAAGAAGACGAAATTATTGTACACGGTGTAAATGGTAAAATCATCAAACCTCAAACGCCTAATCAACAAAAGCTGGTACAAACTGTTTACAACAAAGATATGGTCTTTGCAATTGGACCTGCTGGTACGGGAAAAACCTATACGGCTGTTGCATTGGCGGTACAAGCGTTGAAGAACAAAGAAGTTCGCCGAATTATTATGACGCGTCCTGCTGTAGAAGCTGGAGAAAATTTAGGTTTTTTACCAGGTGATATGAAAGATAAATTAGATCCATATTTACAACCTTTGTACGATGCGTTGAAAGATATGATTCCGTTCGAGAAGCTTTCGTCTTATACAGAAAAAGGAGTGATAGAAGTTGCGCCTTTAGCATTTATGCGTGGTCGAACGTTGGACGGAGCTTTTGTAATTCTTGATGAAGCACAAAATACAACGTATGCCCAGATGAAAATGTTTTTGACGCGTATGGGAAAAAATTCTAAATTTATTATCACAGGAGATCCTGGTCAGGTCGATTTACCACCAAAACAAAAATCTGGTTTACGTGAAGCGATTAATATATTGAAAGATGTAAAAGATATCGGATTTATTTATTTGGATGATAAAGATGTTGTTCGACACAAGATTGTTCGCGAAGTCTTGAAAGCTTACAAAGTGAGTGAAGATAAAGAGCGAGAGAAAATAGATATAAAAAAGTAAATCAAAAAGCCAATTGTTTCTAAGAGCAATTGGCTTTTCGATTTAATATTTATGGCAGAATATTAAATTTATTCTTTTAGTGGATTAGTTTTTAAAGTAAAACCTAAAATGTTAAACGCTAATCCTATTGGCAAAATCATTCCTGCAATTAAGCTCATTCTATTAGAATCAGAAAATTCTAAGATTAATAAAATTGAAGTTAATATTAAAACTAATCCCGTTATATATAATATGTTTTTCATTTTATTATAAATTGTAATTCAATCAAATATAATGATTTATTTCTAATTTTTGTAAAAAATATTCAATTCTAAAATCAAGTAAATGTCATTCCAACAAAAGGGGAAATCTAAAATAAACTTATAACTAACAACTCAACACTTAAAACTTTTTCACATCAACCAACCTTTTTGTAATTTGTTGCATCTAACTTACAAATCAAACAATATGAAAAAGTTATTTTCTTTTTTCTTCGTTTTTGTTGGAATGTTTTTTTCTACAAAAATAAATGCGCAAGATATTCGAATCGGATTTCCGCGTATCGAAATCGGTGAACGCCCAGACGAAAATTCTGTGAGTTTGCAATCGATGGATGTACAAATTGAGATTTTTGGAAATTTAGCCAAAACGACAACAACTTTAGTTTTTATGAATTCGTCAAGTCGAAATCTCGAAGGGAATTTAGTTTTTCCTTTGCCCGAAAACACGACGGTTAATGGATATGCAATTGATATTAATGGAAAATTGCGAAATGCAGTTCCCGTTACAAAAGCGCGTGCGGTTGAGGTTTTCGAAAGTATTCAGAAGCAAAATATCGATCCCGGAATTATCGAAAAAGTAGAAGGAAATAATTTCCGAACTCGAATTTCTCCGATTCCAGCAAAAGGTTCGCGTACGATTCAGTTGTCATATTACCAAGAATTGAAATTGGATAAATCGTCGTATCAATATCATTTGCCATTAGATTCTTCGAAGAAGATTGCGAAGTTTAATTTGACAACAAAAGTGTACAATGCTGCTGAAAAACCGCAATTAATTGAAACGCCAGATGGCTCGTTCAATTTTTCTGAAAATAGTAATATATATGAAGCAAATTTGTCGAAAACAGATTTTACACCTAAAAAATCATTAATTATTAATCTTCCAAAATCGCCGAATAATGTAGAATCTTTTGTTCAGAAAAATGTAGATGGTTCGGTTTATTTTTATGCGAATTTATTGGTTGATGCAAAATCTCAACCAAAAGTTTGGTCAAAAAATATCGGAATAATTTGGGATAATTCGTTAAGTGGTTTGAAACGAAATCATCAAAAAGAATTAGAATTTTTAGATAAAATTATTTCTCAACAAAAAAATCTAAATATTGAAGTTTCGTTGTTGAATATTTCTTTGGAAAAATCGAGATTGTTTCAAATTAAAAATGGTGATTGGTCTGAATTGAAAAAATATTTGGAAAATGTGACATATGATGGAGGAACAAATTATGCAAAAATTCTTCCAACAAATCTGAAAGCAGACGAATATCTTTTGTTTTCTGATGGAATTTCATCTTTTGGCTCGAATATTTTTAATATCGATAAATCTTTCTATACAATTGCGTCTTCGCCGACTTCTAATTATGGTGTTTTGAAAATGATTGCGCAAAAAGCTGGTGGAAAATTTATCAATCTAAATGAAAATTCTGTAGAAAATGCGTTCAAACAAATCAATGAAAGTTCGGTTCAATTCTTAGGAATTATCAATAATACAGCAGGAGAAGTTTATCCAATTTCGACAAATGATGTGAACAATGGAATTTCGATTGCGGGAATTTCTCAGTATCCAAATGCAAAATTAACGATGATGTTTGGACGAAATGGAAAAGTGGAATTCAACAAAGAATTGGATTTGAGTAAATCAACTCAAAATCTTGAAATTAGTAAAATTTGGGCGCAAAGCAAAGTGAATTATTTGGAATTGAATCCAGAGCAAAATAAAACTGAAATTGAAGAAATTGGGAAACAATTTTCGATTGTAACATCGAATACAAGTTTGATTGTTTTGGAAAATGTTTCGGATTATGTAAAGTATAAAATCAATCCACCAGCGGAATTGCAAAATGAATTTAATAAATTATCGAAACAAGGTTTTGAACAAAAAGAAACTCGAAAAGCTGATTTGTTGAAAAATGCAATTGTGAAAGCAAAGGAATTGAAAGAGTGGTGGAAGAAAGATTTTAAATATGTAAAACCAAAATATCCAAAGCCTGTTACGGATTCTATAACTTATTTAGAAGAGACTGCGCAAGTGAATATGGTAATGCCAGAACCAAGAGCTATGGCTGCAATGGAAGTTAGAACTGAAGGAAGTCCAACTACAACATCTAATATGAGAATTAGAGGAGCGTCAAGTTTGAATAATTCTGTTGATAAAAAAATGAAGGATGAATCATCAGCTTCGGTTCCAGAAATTAAAATAGTCAATGTAAAATCGGATAAACAATACATGAAGTTGATAGAAGCGTCTAAAAATCCATATCAAACTTATTTAGATTTGAGAAAAGATTATGCCGAAACACCTGCGTATTATTTTGATGTGGCAACATTTTTCTTTCAGAAAAAAGAAAAAGAAACTGGTCTTAAAATTTTAAGCTCGATTGCAGATTTAGGTTTGGAAGATGCTGAATTGTATAAAATGTTAGCGTACAAATTGAAAGAAATTGAGGAGTATCAAACAGAATTATTTATCACGAAAAAAGTATTAGATTGGCGACCTTTTGATGCGCAAAGTTATAGAGATTATGCGTTGTCGTTACAAGATAATGAGCAATATCAATCGGCTTTAGAGCATTTATATAAAGTATTGACCAACGATTATTCGATAGAAATTGCTAATCGTGATCGAGATATTACAGAGATTATTGTTCCTGAAATTAATAATTTGATTTCGCTTCATCGAAAAGAATTGAATTTATCGAAAATTAATAAAGATATCATTGTTGATATTCCGGTTGATATTCGTGTGGTGATGAATTGGAATAAAGATATGACCGATATTGATTTGTGGGTGACGGATCCAAATGGCGAGAAATGTTTTTACGGACATCGTACAACTGCGATTGGTGGACGAATGAGTGAGGATGTGACGCAAGGTTTCGGACCAGAACAATTTATGTTAAAAAAAGCGATCAAAGGAAAATATAAAATAGAAACGAATTTTTTCGGAGAAAGACAAATGAGTATTTCAGGGCCAACAACTATTTCGGCAGAGATTTACTTGATGTATAGCTCAGGAAAACAAGTGAAGAAAATGATTACTTTCCAGAATAACAAGCCAAATTCTGGCGGCGAAGGAATTTTGGTTGGTGAATTTGAATTTTAGTAAATGGAAAAGGAATCTTGAAAGAGATTCCTTTTTTTTGCATAACGCATAATTCATCATTCATCATTAATAATTAAACTCACATCCACTGATTTCGATCCAAACTTCTGTACTGAATAGCTTCACTAATATGTTTTGAAAGAATAGTTTCAGAATTATCTAAATCTGCAATTGTTCGTCCAACCCTAATAATTCGATCATACGCACGAGCAGAAAGATTTAATTTTTCCATAACAACTTTGATTAAATGCTTCGAATGATCATCTAAATCACAAAAAGTATCCAACTCTTTTGGTCCCATTTGCGAGTTGTAATGGACTTTTGTATTTTCAAATCGTTTGGTCTGGATATTTCTTGCATTAATGACACGTTCACGAATCACAGCACTTTTTTCGCCACGACGTTCTTGCGACAAATCATCAAACGGAACAGGATTCACTTCGATATGTAAATCAATTCGGTCCAAAAGTGGTCCAGAAATTTTATTCATATAACGTTGCATTTCCGCTAAAGAGGAAGTGTTGTTTGGATCATCCATAAAATAACCGCTCGGACTTGGATTCATAGAAGCTACTAACATAAAACTCGCAGGATAATTCACAGTGAATTTTGCCCTCGAAATTGTGACTTCTCGATCTTCCAAAGGTTGACGCATAACTTCTAAAACAGTTCGCTTAAATTCGGGTAATTCATCCAAAAACAAAACACCATTATGCGCCAAAGAAATTTCTCCAGGTTGTGGATAAGAACCACCGCCGACTAAGGCGACATCCGATATAGAATGATGTGGACTAGAAAAAGGACGACTTACAATTAATGATTTGTTAGATAATTTTCCAGCAACGCTATGAATTTTTGTTGTTTCGAGCGCTTCTTGTACGGTCATTTTCGGAAGAATTGAAGCAATTCGTTTGGCTAACATTGTTTTTCCACTTCCTGGAGGACCGATCAAAATAATGTTATGTCCTCCTGCAGCAGCGATTTCCATCGCACGTTTTACATTTTCTTGACCTTTTACATCAGCAAAATCGAAAGGATAATTATTCATTTCACTAAAAAAATAATCATCTAAATTAACTTGATGAGGTTGTAAAATGATTTCTTCGTTAAAATAATCAACAACTTCTCTGATGTTATTAACCGCAAAAACATCGATTCCTTCTACAACAGCTGCTTCGTCTGCATTTTGTTTGGGTAAAATAATTCCTTCGAAACCTTCTTCTTTTGCTTGTATTGCAATCGGCAATGCACCTTTTATAGGTCGAAGTGAACCATCTAGCGATAATTCGCCCATCATTATAAATTTATGGAGTTGTTCAGAATTTACTTGCTCCGAAGCTGCTAAAATTCCAATTGCGATTGGTAAATCATAGGCAGAACCTTCTTTTTGTAAATCTGCTGGCGCCATATTAATCGTGATTTTTTTACCAGGTAATTTCAAATTAGAATTTTTTAGTGCAGCATTTATCCTAAAATTACTTTCTTTTATTGCGCTATCGGGCAAACCAACCAAATGATACCCGACACCTTGATCAATATTAACTTCCACAATAATTGTTTTTGCGGAAACTCCGAAAATAGCACTTGCAAAAATTTTCACTAACATAAAATATTTTTTTATAAATTTACTTCCTTTTTCTATTGAATAAAATAGCTGAAAGGATTTAAGTATTTAATAATTAATTAAATAATACACTTTGGTGTAAATTCTATATGAAAAAAGAAAAATATTCTTTTGAATTTGAACGATTCGAGAGTAAATCTGAGCTTGCAGCAGAACAAAAAAAAGTAGTAGAAGAGGCTTATGATATTTCGTTGAATGCATATGCGCCTTATTCTAATTTCAATGTTGGTGCATCTGTTCAATTAGAAAATGGAGAAATTTTTTCGAGTTCAAATCAAGAAAATGCTTCGTATCCAGTCGGAACTTGTGCCGAAAGAGGTTTATTGGCTTATGTAAATGCAAACTTCCCAAATATTAAGATTGAAAAATTGGCTGTTTCTACGCCAAATGTCAATTATCCATTGCCTCCATGCGGGATGTGTCGTCAATATATTTTAGAGATCGAAAAGAAGCAATCGCAACCAATCGAAATTATTTTATCTGGAAAAGAAGGTGATGTTTTGGTGATAAATTCTGCTAAAGATTTGCTTCCATTGCATTTTACTGATGAATTTTTAGGGTAGCAATTTTGTACACTAAATAGATTAGTTTAAATTTGTTCCAACGGAATTGTGCAATTATGGAAAAATTAACGCAAGAAACGTACCTACAATGGTATCGTGATATGACTTTTTGGCGTCGCTTCGAAGATAAGTGTCGTTCATTATATTTAAAGCAAAAAATTAGAGGTTTCTTACATTTATACAATGGACAAGAAGCTTTACCAGCTGGTTTTATTCATGCAATGAAACCTGGAGTAGATCATGTGATTACTGCTTATCGTTGTCACGTTTGGCCTATGGCTTTGGGTGTAGATCCAAAACGTATTTTGGCTGAATTATGTGGTAAAGAAACAGGAACTTCTCATGGTTTAGGAGGATCTATGCACGTTTTCAGTAAAGAACATAATTTTTATGGAGGACACGGAATCGTTGGTGGACAAATTCCATTAGGAGCAGGAATTGCTTTTGGTGATAAATTCTTCAACCGCGATGGTGTGACAATCTGTTTAATGGGAGATGGTGCAACTCGTCAAGGAACATTACATGAAACATTTAACATGGCGATGAACTGGAAATTACCAGTTGTTTTTGTGTGCGAAAACAATCAATACGCTATGGGAACTTCTGTTTCTCGTACTGCAAACCACGAAGATATTTGGAAATTAGGTTTAGGATACGAAATGCCTTGTATGCCTGTAGATGGTATGGATCCTGTAAAAGTTGCAGAAGCAGCTTACGAAGCTATCGAAAGAGCGCGTCGTGGAGATGGACCAACTTTCTTAGATGTACGTACATATCGTTATAGAGGTCACTCTATGTCTGATGCTGAGCCTTATCGTACAAAAGAAGAGGTAGAAGAGTACAAACAAGAAGATCCAATCTTGAATGTTGAGAATCATATCTTAGTAAACAATTGGGCAACTAAAGAACAATTAGATGCAATTGTTGATGAAGTAAAAGTGATGGTAGAAGAATGTGCAGAATTTGCAGAAAACTCTAACTATCCAGAAGAACACGTAATGTATGATTATATCTATTCAGAAGAAAATTATCCATTCTTAGATAAAATCGAAAACAACTAAAAACCATGGCAGAAATTATTACAATGCCTCGCTTAAGCGATACAATGGAAGAAGGAACTGTTGTAAAATGGCACAAAAATGTAGGAGATAAAATTGCTGAGGGTGATATCTTAGCAGAAATCGAAACAGATAAAGCAATCCAAGAATTCGAATCAGAATTTGATGGAGTATTATTATATCAAGGTGTTGCAGAAGGTGTATCAACAAATGTTGATGAAGTTTTAGCAATCATCGGAAATGAAGGAGAAGATATTTCAGGTTTAATCGGAGGAGGAGCAAAAGCGACTACTGAAGTGAAAGAAGAAAAATCAACTCCCAGCGAAACAAAAACAGAAGAAGCAAAACCTGCTGCAGAAATCCCTGCAAATGTGGAAGTAATTACAATGCCTCGCCTTTCTGATACAATGGAAGAAGGAACTGTAGTTGTTTGGCACAAAAATGTTGGAGATCAAGTTGCGGAAGGTGATATTTTAGCAGAAATTGAAACAGATAAAGCAGTGCAAGAATTCGAATCAGAATTTGATGGTGTTTTATTATATCAAGGAGCTAAAGTGAACGAGCCTGCACCAGTAGATTCTGTTTTAGCAATTATTGGTGAAGCTGGTACTGACGTTTCTGCAATTGTAGCAAACGGAGGTAAAGTTGCTGCACCAGCAGTTTCTACAGAAGTTGTTGATGACGAAAAACCAGTAGTTGTACAATTAGATGTAAATAATAAGGTTGAAGAAACTTCTTCTTCTGATCGTATTTTTGCATCGCCATTAGCAAAAACAATTGCAAAAGATAAAGGAATTAATTTAGCAGAGGTGAAAGGTTCTGGTGATAATGGACGTATCGTGAAAAAAGATATCGAAAATTATCAACCATCTGCTCAACCAAAAGCGGAAGCAAAATCTGAATCAGTTAAACCAGCTCAAACTTTTGTTTCTGGAGAAGATAAAGTGATTCCAAATTCTCAAATGAGAAAAGTTATCGCTAAACGTTTGGCTGAATCTAAATTTACAGCTCCTCATTATTACTTAAATGTAGAGTTGGATATGGATAATGCGATTGCTGCGCGCAAACAATTAAACTCAGTGCCTGATACGAAAATTTCATTCAACGATATGATTGTGAAAGCATGTGCAATGGCTTTACGCAAACATCCAGCTGTTAATTCTACTTGGACAGATACAGAAATTATTCAACATGGAGATATCAATATCGGTGTGGCAGTTGCTGTAGAAGATGGTTTATTGGTTCCTGTTGTTAAAAATACAGATCAAAAATCATTTGCTCAAATTTCTGCTGAGGTCAAAGATTATGCAGGTCGTGCAAGAGATCGCAAATTAAAAGCAGATGAAATGGAAAAATCAACATTCTCTGTTTCAAACTTAGGTATGTTTGGAATCGAATCATTCACATCGATTATCAATCAACCAAACTCTTGTATCCTATCAGTTGGTTCAATTATTCAAAAACCAGTTGTAAAAGACGGACAAGTTGTAGTTGGTAACACAATGAAATTATCTTTAGCTTGTGATCACAGAACAGTAGACGGAGCAACAGGTGCACAATTCTTACAAACATTAAGAATGTACATCGAAAATCCTGTTACAATGTTAGTGTAAGCTAAGATTTAATATATTTTTTTAAAGACCATTCATCGAATGGTCTTTTTTTTGTTATAGATTTTATGAATTTGTATCTTTAATCTCTAAAGTAATTAATTTAATGAAGCAACTAAAATTCTACTTTAATATTTTAAAACAGACAATTGTTGAATTTGGTGAGGACCGAATTATGAAATTGAGCGCTTCGTTAACTTATTACGCATTGTTTTCACTTTCACCATTAATTCTGATTGTAATTTCCAGTGCAAGTTTATTCTTTAAGAAAGATGCTATCGAAAACCGAATGTTTTATGAGCTTAAAAATATTGTTGGTCCAGATGTCGCTTTAGCTGTACAAAATTTTGTTACAAATTCTACCATTTCAGGAGATAGTTCGCTTGCTTTATATATAGGTATCGGAATTTTGATTTTTGGTTCTACAACAATGTTCACCGATATGCAAGATAGTCTCAATCTTATTTGGCGTGTCGAAGCAGTTCCTCGTAGAGCTTGGTTGAAATTTGTAATAAATAGAGGGCTTTCATTTTTGATTATCCTTTCATTAGGAATAGTTTTAATAGCAACAGTAATATTAAATAGTATATTAATGAGTTTTGGAGAAGAAATTTTCAGTCTTTTCGAACTCGATACCATTATGACGAAGACCACAGTTATTCTTCTTAATAATACATTGAGTATTTCAATCTCGATTTTGATATTTTATATTCTCTTCAAGATTCTTCCCGATGCACGTATCAAAGCAAAACAAGCTTTTGTAGGAGCGTTTTTTACGGCGATTCTATTCTTTATTGCAAAATATTTAATTGGTATTTATATCGCAAACTCCAAATATTCTACCATTTTTGGATCGGCAGGTTCGTTGGTTATTCTTTTGTTGTGGATTTATTATGTTGCAACAATTCTATATTTCGGCGCAAAATTCACAAAAGTATTTGCCGAAGCCAAAGGTTACCCTATTATTCCAAAACGAAATGCGAAGCTTAGAAAAGTGTCTTTTGTAGATCATATTGCAGAAAAACACGATTACAAAAGTATCGATTAATAATAATTGATTTTTTTTTGAATAAACAATTGTCGCGAAGCGACAATTTCTCCCGAGTAGATAGCCACAAAGTATCCGTTGTTGATTTGCTTAAATCAGCAAACCATCACCGTCTAATCATTTCTTGCGGTAAAAACGAAATACGAAACTATCCCCTTGAGGGGATTATAGGAGTGTTTTTTTAGTTCAGAGTAGTAAGTAATGAGTTCTAAGTTTCGAGAAACAGAAAAATATACTATATAATATACACAATCCTTTTTAGTATTCTTATAAATCTCTCGATAAAATTATCTCCACCCAGTCCTGCTGAACTCGTTTCAGCATCACATCCAAATAATCAAAAACAAATTTTCTTATTTTTAACTAAATCGAAAAAATGACCTTTCAATAAAAAGGCGTTCATAAATGAAGAAATTCGAAGCGAAGAAAAAGATTTAGCCGATAGGTTTTTAAATCTTTTCGCGCAGAATGAATCATTTTAGCTTTTTTATTGAGGTCTTGATTTTAATACCCAAAATCATCTCATGATTTTTTCTCTTAATCTCAAATGTTTTGTATCAAGACAAAATGAATGAATATATCTAAGCTCCACAGGAGTTTCTCTTCCTAATTTCAAATGTTTTGTATCAAGACAAAATGAAAGTATTTTCCTTTGTTATTCTATTATTCCACTAAATCCCCATAATTTTCCATTCGTAAATCCAAAATCGTCACTCGTAAATCATCCATTTTCCCGTCTAAAATTGTCGATCTCTCGTTTTAAACCTAAAAATTTCAAAAAATATTTCGCGTCATACCAGCAACTTAAGAACAGAATGTAAAATAAATGTAAATTATGTTTGGAAAAGCGGAAAAAGGGTACGTATATTTGCAACCTCAATACGAAAGACGAGTAGTATTGAAATTGACATAGGGACTTATATAGCGATAAAAATTATTTAAAAATAAATTTGCGAGTTTAGAAATAAGTATTACCTTTGCAAACCGATCCCGAAAGGAGTTTTGGAGTGAAAGTAAATTTGACTTATTGAAATAAAAACTTTAAAAATTTTCGAAATAAAATTTGTTAGTTAAAAAATAAGTATTACCTTTGCAACCGCAAATACCGAGAGGTTTTGCTAAGATGAGAAGTTCATTTGAAATTATAAAATATACAGAAGAAAAAATAGCCGAATAAAACGAAGTCAATCCTTGGATAATGGAGCTATAGGAAATTCGAAGTTGTAAAAAACAGAAGCTAACGCTTCAAAAAAAAATTATTTACAATGGAGAGTTTGATCCTGGCTCAGGATGAACGCTAGCGGGAGGCTTAACACATGCAAGCCGAGGGGTATATTTCTTTCGGGAGATAGAGACCGGCGCACGGGTGCGTAACGCGTATGCAACTTGCCCTACTGAAAAGGATAGCCCTTCGAAAGGAGGATTAATACTTTATAATAGAAATCATGGCATCATGAATTTTTGAAAGATTTATCGCAGTAGGATAGGCATGCGTAAGATTAGTTAGTTGGTGAGGTAACGGCTCACCAAGACGATGATCTTTAGGGGGCCTGAGAGGGTGAACCCCCACACTGGTACTGAGACACGGACCAGACTCCTACGGGAGGCAGCAGTGAGGAATATTGGACAATGGGTGGAAGCCTGATCCAGCCATCCCGCGTGTAGGATGACGGCCTTATGGGTTGTAAACTACTTTTATCTGGGGATAAACCTACTTACGTGTAAGTAGCTGAAGGTACCAGAAGAATAAGCACCGGCTAACTCCGTGCCAGCAGCCGCGGTAATACGGAGGGTGCAAGCGTTATCCGGATTTATTGGGTTTAAAGGGTCCGTAGGCGGATTAATCAGTCAGTGGTGAAATCTCATAGCTTAACTATGAAACTGCCATTGATACTGTTAGTCTTGAGTGATGTTGAAGTTGCTGGAATGTGTAGTGTAGCGGTGAAATGCTTAGATATTACGCAGAACACCAATTGCGAAGGCAGGTGACTAAACATAAACTGACGCTGATGGACGAAAGCGTGGGGAGCGAACAGGATTAGATACCCTGGTAGTCCACGCCGTAAACGATGGATACTTGCTGTTGGATTTTCGGATTCAGTGGCTAAGCGAAAGTTATAAGTATCCCACCTGGGGAGTACGTTCGCAAGAATGAAACTCAAAGGAATTGACGGGGGCCCGCACAAGCGGTGGAGCATGTGGTTTAATTCGATGATACGCGAGGAACCTTACCAAGGCTTAAATGCAATTTGACAGATCTAGAAATAGATTTTTCTTCGGACAGAATGCAAGGTGCTGCATGGCTGTCGTCAGCTCGTGCCGTGAGGTGTTAGGTTAAGTCCTGCAACGAGCGCAACCCCTATCATTAGTTGCCAGCGTTTAAAGACGGGGACTCTAATGAGACTGCCGGTGCAAACCGCGAGGAAGGTGGGGACGACGTCAAGTCATCACGGCCCTTACGTCTTGGGCTACACACGTGCTACAATGGTAAGTACAGAGGGCAGCTACTTGGCAACAAGATGCGAATCTCAAAAACTTATCTCAGTTCGGATTGGAGTCTGCAACTCGACTCTATGAAGCTGGAATCGCTAGTAATCGCATATCAGCCATGATGCGGTGAATACGTTCCCGGGCCTTGTACACACCGCCCGTCAAGCCATGGAAGCTGGGGGTACCTGAAGTCGGTGACCGTAAAAGGAGCTGCCTAGGGTAAAACTGGTAACTAGGGCTAAGTCGTAACAAGGTAGCCGTACCGGAAGGTGCGGCTGGAACATCTCATATTTAGAGAACGACGAATTTTCTTCTATTAGTAGAAGATTGATTTTGATTCGGCTTTTTATTCTGTAATATTTATAAATATAGACCACTCTTTAAGAGTATTAAAGAGTCTCATAGCTCAGCTGGTTAGAGCGCTACACTGATAATGTAGAGGTCGGCAGTTCGAGTCTGCCTGAGACTACTAATATAGTAAAGAGGGGGATTAGCTCAGCTGGCTAGAGCGCTTGCCTTGCACGCAAGAGGTCATCGGTTCGACTCCGATATTCTCCACGAAGCGATAAACGAAGTTCGAACTTCGAAATTCGTTTAAAGCAGAAGAGTTCATTGACATTATTGAAAAAAAACATACAATCAAAACAGATTTAGAGATAAATCAAAGTTTATATAAGGTATACAATTAATCAAGAAAACGAGTAAGATTAACATAACCGCTCAATAATATGACGGTTAAATCGAGAAAAAAGTTACAAAGGGCGTACGGCGGATGCCTAGGCTTTGAGAGGCGATGAAGGACGTGATAAGCTGCGATAAGCTACGGGGAGCGGCACATACGCATTAATCCGTAGATTTCCGAATGGGACAACCCGGCATGTTGAAGACATGTCACTCACGTAAGTGAGAGCGAACGTTGGGAACTGAAACATCTAAGTACCAATAGGAAAAGAAATCAATTGAGATTCCGTAAGTAGTGGCGAGCGAACGCGGATTAGCCCTAAAGACTTTATAATGATAATAGAATAACCTGGAAAGGTTAACCGTAGAGGGTGATAGTCCCGTAAATGAAATTTTTATTAAGTTGATAACGAGTAAGGCGGAACACGAGAAATTCTGTCCGAATATGGGAGGACCATCTTCCAAGGCTAAATACTCCTCAAAGACCGATAGTGAACTAGTACTGTGAAGGAAAGGTGAAAAGCATTTCGAATAGAAAGTTGAAATAGAACCTGAAACCGTACGCCT